>JAFSTZ010000414.1 GCA_017445525.1 Eubacterium sp. | reverse complement strand
GAAAAAACGCCAGTCCTCCGATCACATTGAACAATTCAAATAAATCCATTAACACATATCTCCTTTAATTATTCACAGTAATTTGAGTTTTTAGGTACACAGTTTGCAACTCGCCGTGATGGAACAAACGACATATTGCTAAAAAATCTCGTAAAATCGTTGATTTTCTTGGGTAAAACGCTTGCATTTTATACTTATATGTGCTATAATTTAGGTATGTAGTTAGGTATGCATATCAAAGGAGGCACATATGGGCAAATACTCTGTTCCTGAGTCGATACGCAAGCTGAAACCTAAAGGCACAATGGTAAAAAACATCTCCGGTTATTATTATGTGTATGAATATAGCAACTATACCGGAGAAGATGGAAAGCGCCACACTAAGATGGGCAAGTCCATCGGTTCAATAAAAGAGGGAATAGGGTTTATCCCTAACAATACATTCGCAGCCGAATCCGAGATTAGTTCCCTCGATTTTGGAGAGTACGCTGTTACGCTCGCAAACTCCAAGAAAACATATACTCTTCTTAAGGATTGTTTCAATCCTGAGGATGCCGCAAGAATATATGCAGTATCCCTCATACATTTTATTCAAGGTTTTACATACCTTAAAGATATAAAAAGTTACTACGACATGAGCATCTTATCGCTTATATTTCCATCACTTAAGATGGGATATGATGCACTTTCCACCCTGTATGATGCCCTCGGACGCAGACAAACCAGTGTCATTGCCATGGAGGAAAGGCTTGTTGCTGCCTGCTCCGGTCAGATAGCAATTGATGGTCATGTTATTGGCTGTAATTCCGAAAACAACGACCTTGCTGAAAAAGGTTACAGATTCAACAAGCTTGGAGAACCTCAAGTCAATCTCCTTATGGCATATGACGTAAATACAGGTATTCCACTATTGTCAAGGATCTACGAAGGTGCCAGTAATGATAAGGTCAGCGTTCGTGATTTTTTTGATATAGTCGATCTCCACGATATGTTATTTGTCATTGATCGAGGGTTCTATAGTACTGAAAACATAAATATATTTAGCAGTAATGGTAATGCATATATCATTCCTCTTGCTAAGAACCTGAAAACCTGCAGGGCAGCCGTACACAGCCTTGAAATGCACGACAGATTCATTTACCAAAAAGGCAAGAAGAACACGGTAGTCGAGTACAAGGATGAGATAATAGATGGTTATCGTGTCCTTACATACCGTGACCTTAATGAGTCAGCCTCTGAGCAACAAAGTTATCTGCGCAAGATGGAGCAGGGACATAAATCCTATACAAAGGAAAGCTTCGACAAACTCAAGTACTTTATGGGTGTTATCGTCCTGCAGACAAACCTGGAAGATCAGTCAGCACAGGAGATATATGAGATCTATAAAAAGCGCTGGCAGATCGAAACTTTTTACAACTATTTTAAAAACAAAGCAAACTACAGTTCACTGCACGAGCAGGATTACTATAAAACGCAAGGGCTGGCATTTATTATGCTTGTCAGCGCTCTGATTCATCAAGAGTTTGAAGAGGCATCAGCCTCTATCAAGGGCAAGAGCGTCCAGTCTTGTCTGTTGGATGCTCGTATGGTAAAAATACATAAACGTCACGGCAACTGGAGCGTATGCAATCTGCTGGGAAAGCAGAAGGAACTGTTCAAGCAGTTAAATACCGAAGCAAACATACAGTCGGTTTTGCATACCTAAAAAACCGAATTACTGTGATCAGATACTGGCCGGTGACGGATGTATACAGTTCAAGACGGATAACAGAGATCTGTTTGATTACTCGGTTGAGGTAGTAGAGTCGGATAACGACGGCGTAGCAGTTCGCGACGTGCCGGGCAACACAGTGAGTTCGCCCCGCTGGCATATCGACGAGATAACCTACGACCTGCATCATAGCGATCAGCTCGAAGGCAACGTGATGACTGAGTACGAAAAGAAGTTTGTCGCCCTCGGACATCCGATATGCAGATTTGTCATAAGCAGACAGTAACACCAAAAAGCGAGAGTAAATATGAAACTAAGCAGACTTACCCCCGGACAGACCGGGCTTATAACAGAGGTGGCAGGCAAGGGTAACCTGCGTCAGCATCTGCTCGATATGGGCATGATCCCGGGCGCTGAGGTAACTCTGGTTAAGTTTGCTCCGATGGGAGATCCGGTAGAGCTGCAGATACACGGTTACGACCTGACCCTGCGACTGAAGGATGCAAGCAAGGTCAAGGTGGAGCCTCTGCTCGACTGGGAAAGGAAAAAGCCGGGCAGTGATAAAGCAAGCCGGGATAAAAATGAGAGATCCGCAGATAGCAACGCTACTAAGTCTGGAGGACCTGAAACCCGCGAAAAGCCGACCCACCACCCCGGCCTCGGAGAGGAGGGGCGCTTCCATCCGAAGGGCAGTGGCGATCCGCTGCCTAAAGATACCGTACTTACCTTTGCTCTGGTTGGCAACCAGAACAGCGGCAAGACCACGCTCTTTAACCAGCTGACCGGATCGAACCAGCACGTCGGCAACTTCCCGGGCGTCACCGTAGATCGCAAGGACGGAGTGATAAGAGGTTATAAAAATACCCGCATCACAGACCTCCCGGGCATATATTCCATGTCGCCATACTCCAGTGAGGAGCTCGTATCCAGGGACTTTGTCCTGAAGGAGCACCCGCACGCAATCATAAATATAGTAGATGTCAACTCTATCGACCGAAGCCTCTATCTCACGATGCAGCTTCTGGAGATGGGTATACCAACCGTCGTCGCACTGAACATGATGGATGAAATGATCGGCAACGGTGGCTCCGTCGATGTCAACTCTATGGAGGAGATGCTGGGCGTCCCCGTAGTACCGATCTCCGCCGCTAAGAATGAAGGCGTAGACGAGCTGATAAGTCATGCGATCCATATCGCGAAGTACCGGGAGAAGCCGCTCAGACAGGATTTTTGTGATGTAAACGATCACGGCGGAGCTGTCCACAGATGCATACATGCCGCCGTCCATCTGATAGAGGATCACGCCGAGCGTGAAGAGCTGCCGGTGAGATTTGCGGCAGCCAAGATCATAGAGGGCGATACTCAGATACTCAAGGATCTCAAGCTCGATAAAAATGAAGAGGAGATGCTCGATCATATCGTACTCCAGATGGAGACCGAGCGCGGACTTGACAGATGCGCGGCCATCGCGGAGATGCGCTATGCTTATTCATACAAGGTATGTGACAGATGCATAAAGAGACCGAGGGAGAGCTCCGAAAAAGCTCGCAGCCGCAGGATGGATAGGATCCTGACGGGTAAGTACACGGCGATCCCGATATTTATACTGACGATGGCGGTCGTATTTTTCCTGACATTCGCCTTGATCGGACCGTGGCTGCAGGATCTGATGGAGATGGGGATCAACTCGCTCGGAAGCTCACTGCGGGATCTGATGGAGTCCTCTCATATAAATGAAGCGATCGTAGGACTTGTGATGGACGGTATCATCACCGGTGTCGGAAGCGTACTCAGCTTCCTGCCAATCATAGTGCTCATGTTTTTCTTCCTTTCACTGCTCGAGGACAGCGGTTATATCGCGAGGGTTGCCTTTGTGATGGACAAGCTTCTCAGAAAGATAGGTCTGTCGGGAAGCTCGATAGTTCCGCTGCTGGTCGGCTTCGGTTGTACGGTGCCGGCGGTCATGGCGACCAGGACGCTGCCGAGCGCCAGGGATCGAAAGATGACGATCCTGCTGACACCGTTTATGTCATGTACGGCGAAACTGCCGATCTACGGCTTTTTTATAGAGATGGTCTTTCCGGATAACGGCTGGTGGATCATCACGCTGCTGTATTTTACAAGTATCATCTTCGGCATCATCATTTCTCTCATATATAAAAAG
>JAFSTZ010000413.1 GCA_017445525.1 Eubacterium sp. | reverse complement strand
GAGGGCTGCAACGTTGATGATCCGTCAGCGAGAGTACTGTCCAACTACGGCGCCAGCGGAGAATGATCACGGGGCAAACGGATATTGGATGAACTCTACTATAATTGATAACGAATTCATGACAATTGATCACCTGATAAATGGAGGTTATCATGCACGAAGAATGTGGTGTTTTCGGCATCATCTCAAGTTCCTACGCTCCCCTGGCAAAGGATGTTTACTACGGGCTTTATGCCCTGCAGCACAGAGGTCAGGAAAGTTGTGGGATGGTAGTAAACCGGGACGGAGTATTTTTCTCACATAAAGATCTGGGAGAGGTTTCTTCCGTTTTTGATGAGAAGATACTTGATGATCTGCCGGAGGCGCAAGTGGCAGTCGGACATGTCAGATACTCGACTACCGGCGGAGACAACCGAAATAACTGTCAGCCGATGCAGGTCAATCACCAGAAGGGAAAGATGGCTCTCGCTCACAACGGTAATATCAGTAATGCCTATGAGCTGAGAACCGAGTTGGAGCTTGGCGGAGCGATATTTCACTCGACCTCCGATACCGAGATCATCGCTTATCTGGTAACGAGAGAACGTCTTTCGCATCCGTCTATAGAGGAGGCAGTGCTGGCTACTATACCTCATCTTGACGGTGCTTTTTCACTGGTACTTATGTCCGCGACAAAACTGATAGCTGTCAGGGATCCGCATGGCTTCAGGCCGCTTTGCTACGGCAAAACTACTGACGGCGGTTACGTGGTGGCATCCGAAAGCTGTGCGCTGGAGGCAATAGGCGCAGAGTTTATCAGGGATATTAAACCCGGGGAAGTTATGGTTTTCTCGAGAGATGTTAAGGCGTCGAAAAACAAGTCCACTGATGATCCTACCATACGTATCAACAGCTATTCCGCACATATAGAGAAAAAAGAAAAGAAGACATGTATCTTTGAGTATATCTACTTCTCCCGCCCGGACTCAGTCATAGATGGCATCTCGGTTCATGAGGCCAGGATGAGAGCAGGCAGGATACTGGCAAGAGAAGACGCCATGCGTTACAACGCTGACATCGTCATCGGCGTTCCGGACTCAGGTCTGGATGCCGCTCTCGGCTATGCAAATGCATCAGGTATACCATATGGTATCGGCCTGATCAAGAATAAATACATCGGCAGAACATTTATATCTCCGACACAAAAAGAGCGGGCAAACCAGGTCAGGATCAAGCTGAATCCGGTACGCTCAACTATAGAGGGAAAGAGGATCATTCTGATAGATGACTCCATAGTCAGAGGAACAACAAGTGCGCATATAGTCAAGCTCCTTCGCGATGCAGGCGCAAAAGAGATACATATGCGCATATCGTCACCGCCTTTTTTGCATCCATGCTTCTATGGGACGGACATCGATTCCGAGGAGAATCTGATCGCCTGTCACCACTCCGAAGAGGAGATCGCAAGGATCATCGGTGTTGATTCGCTGCATTATTTACCTTTAAAATCTCTACAGGAGTTGATAAATAATAACCACTTTTGTAATGCGTGCTTCTCGGGCGACTATCCCACCAAAATACCTGAAAATACGGCAAAATCCAGATTTGAGGAACCATTAACAATCTGAATAATAACGATATAAATCTTTGATATTTTTTAACAAGTGTAAAAAAGTACTTGACATTGTTATTCAAGTATGCTACTATGTGTTTCGTTGAGGCAAGGGCGTCTCGGATCTGATCCGAGGCGCCCTCTTTGCGTGATAAAGCAACCAAAGGAGGAAGTAAACATGGAAGAGATTCTACAGACATTTGACGGTGAGTTGTTCGGCGTCTGGTTTCTGATCGGTGCCGCACTCGTTTTCTGGATGCAAGCCGGCTTCGCCATGGTGGAATCAGGATTTGCAAGAGCAAAGAACGCAGGCAACATCCTGATGAAGAACCTGATGGATTTCTGTATCGGATGCGTGGTATTTATCCTGATAGGTTTCGGGCTTCTGCTCGGAGAGGATATGGTAGGTCTGATCGGTCAGCCGGGACTTGATATCTTCTCAAACTACGAGGGATTTGACTGGTCCAACTTCGTGTTCAACCTGGTGTTCTGTGCGACTACGGCAACTATCGTATCAGGCGCCATGGCAGAGCGAACCAAGTTCCTCAGCTACTGTGTCTACTCAGCTATCATCTCAGCTTTGATCTACCCGATCGAGGCTCACTGGATCTGGGGAGGCGGCTGGCTGGCTCAGATGGGATTCCATGATTTTGCAGGGTCATGTGCGATCCATATGGTCGGCGGTATCGCAGCCTTAGTCGGAGCGATCAAGGTCGGTCCGCGTATCGGCAAGTTTGAGAGAGACAAGTCTGGTAAGGTTGTTAAGGTAAATGCCTTCCCGGGACACAACCTCGTGATCGGAGCACTCGGAGTATTTATCCTGTGGCTCGGCTGGTACGGCTTCAACGGTGCAGCCTGTACATCAGTTGACCAGCTTGCTTCGGTATTTGTAACAACTACTATCGCACCGTCTGTCGCAACGGTAGTATGTATGATCTTCACCTGGATCCGCTACGGCAAGCCTGACGTCTCGATGTGTCTGAATGCATCGCTTGCAGGTCTCGTCGCTATCACAGCGCCGTGTGACGTCACGGATGCCGCCGGTTCAATCGCTATCGGAGCCATTGCAGGACTCCTGGTCATCTTCTGAGTATGGCTCCTCGACTACAAGCTGCATATCGACGATCCGGTCGGCGCAGTTGCAGTACATATGATGAACGGTATCTGGGGTACCATAGCAGTCGGACTTTTTGCAACCACGAGCGCACCCGGCAACGACTCTCTGGTCGGTCTTTTCTACGGTGGAGGATTTGATCTTCTGGGTACACAGCTGATCGGCTTTGCGGCGGTCGCAGCTTGGGCAGCGATAACGATGTTTATCGTATTCAGTATCATCAAGGCTATCTTCGGTCTGAGAGTAAGTGAAGAGGAAGAACTCGAGGGACTCGACCTCACCGAGCACGGTCTTGCAAGTGCATACTCAGGCTTCTCCATCATGGATGTTTCTAACGCAGCCATGACGGCAAACGAGAACACAAACCTCGGAGTATCTGATTATGAACAAGCGAGTGAGGCTATGAAAAATGCTTCCGTCTCGGTTGAGAACGTCGCAAAGGCGATGGAAGGAACCATCCCGGATTCGGGTATTTATAAGGTTGTCATCATCACCAAGCTTTCAAGATATGACAAGATGAAGAGAGCTCTGAACACTCTGGGTGTAACGGGTATCACAGTTACTCAGGTCAGCGGATGCGGCATACAAAAGGGTGCCGGCGAGATGTACCGTGGAGTCGAGATGGATATGACTCTCCTGCCGAAGATCAAACTCGAGGTAGTCGTAAGCGGTATCCCTGTAGATGAAGTCATCGAGACCGCAAAGAAAACTCTCTATACCGGCAAGATCGGAGATGGAAAGATCTTTGTTTATCCTGTCAGCCGCGTAGTAAAGATACGTACCGGCGAGGAAGACTTCGATGCGCTGCAGGATGTGGAGTGATCGATAGAAATAACGCAGTCCCCTGTATAGTAAAGGCGTTCCGGATGATGATCCGGAGCGCCTCTTTTTTCCGCACAGTATAATCATCTTCTTCGCAGCCCACATCCCGCACGCTGGCAGAAAGATATCCTCCTACTTGATTCCATCTCTACCACGACGGTAGCCACATAATGAGGAAAAACAAACAAAGTATACTAACATACATGATATGTCTCGGGAGCTGGTCAACCAAAAGTCCTATAAACTCTCTTAAAAATGCATTGGGATAAAAATATCTCCTTGTCCCTGCTGAGATACCTTTTGCAACGAAATCATTTTTCCTGGATAAAACATATCCTCTGAAAACATGATAATTGGTTGTAGCAAAGGCGATCTTTTTCTTCTTGATATTCCCTGAAACTCCCTCTATAACACCCTTTGAAAACTTCATGTTCTCAAAGGTGTTGGCGCTTTTATCCTCTATAAGTATACGCTCCTCGGGGATACCTTTTTCCAGAAGATAATTCTTCATGGACTCTGCCTCAGAGAGTACCTCATCATCTCCCCGTCCGCCGGATGGAACAAATATCGCATGCTTTCCGGTCTCCTCAAACTGCTTCTGCTCAAATCTGATAGCGGCATCCACACGGCCTTTAAGCAGCGGCGTCGGTGTCCCGTCTTTTCTGATACGACAGCCGAGTATGATGATATAATCCCTGTCATGCTTCGGCTTATAGTGCACCGCCAAAACCGCACTGAATCCCGTCACGATAAACATGCACTCAAAGTAACACATCACATAGATGAGAACATATCTCATGATGGACGGCATCGGTATAGTAAAATTGAAAAATATAAACGGACCCAGTGTCAAGAGAGTTCCGATAATCCATAGCAAACCGAACCCTATACCCAAAGTGTTTACAAGTCTCTTGCCCTCATGTCTGATAAGCCAGATATTTGATATCGTGAGAAATACGCTCATCGCAAACATAAACGGCGTCAGTAACAGGAGCATCACCTGACCGGTGTCCGCCACAATATTTATATACGAACCAAATGTTTTTACTGCATGGTTCATATATTTGTACGCTCCGAAAGCCAGTGTAACAAACGAGAAAAATGCGAGCGCCCCGCAGGCGACCATAGAGTACGAGAACTCTCCTTTTCTGTTGTTATCCAGGTACTCCCAAAGCATAAAAATGATCGTTAATATCTGTGCTAAAAATACAGAAAAAACAGATACTTTATAATTGTTAAAATCCACCATGCCGGTGGTGTCCATAACAAAACCAAAGAACCCTATCTCAAAGTGTTTTTTCACTTTTAATTTAAGAATATTTCCGTTGGGATACTCGATCGTAGCGATCAGCTTGAGTCTGGTATCTCCCTTTCCGATCGACCTGACATCTATGAGGAATTCGTTATCGTCCGGATCGATATGACATCCCAAAAATTCTATAACTCCCTCATTTGACATTTTGATCTTTACATCCTTAATCTTGCAATCGTCCGCAAGAATTTTCATCGTATGCGCAGTCATACTCTGACCTTCGGCAAAAACCCAAACAAGGTTTACCACAACGATGATCAGGATCAAAAGGTTTAAAATCTTGAACTTTTTTCCTCTCATTTATCCACCCTATCTCAACATAAATCTTCTCGCCACTCCAACGCCTATCTTCATATACCATGGTCGAAGAGCCTTATCCGCTTTTTTCAGTTCCTCGATGATATTTATACCCTGCGGACAGTGCGACTCACACTTCCCACATGCCACACACTGTGAAGGGAACGACTTCTCTTTCCTTATCCCGACTGACTGAGCGTACTCGAAGCGTGCACTTTTCTTACCGCTGATAACTGTTTCGTTGTAATACCTGAAAGCAGCCGGGATATCAACTCCCTTTGGACATGGCTGGCAGTAACCGCAGGCAGTACATCCTACTTTTGTTACCTCGAGAATACTCTCACGGAGACCTGCTATCAGCTTGAAATCCTCATCCGTGAACTCACCTGCCTCCGCTTCGGATGCGATCCGGCAGTTCTCTTCAACCATCTCAGTCGTATTCATGCCGGATAAGATGCAAGTAACCTCAGGCTGGTTCCACAACCATCTGAGCGCGATCTCGGCAGGTGTTCTTTTTTTAGGATCTTCAGCTATCAGCTTCTGCGCATTTTTAGGGAGATTGTTTACAAGTTTGCCGCCACGCAGCGGTTCCATGATGATCACGGGTATCCCCTTTTCACCCGCAGCATGCAGCCCCTTGACACCGGCCTGTGTAGTCTCATCGAGATAGTTGTACTGTATCTGACAAAACTCCCAATCATATGCATCCAGTATCTGTATAAACCGATCGCTGTTCCCGTGGAAGGAAAAGCCAATATTCCTGATGGCGCCTGACCTCTTCTTCTCCTCGATCCAGTCCTTTATACCCAGGTCGCAGAGCTTCTCCCAGGACTGAAGATCCGTGAGCATATGCATCAAGTAGTAGTCTATATGATCGGTCTTCAGGCGTGCGAGCTGCTCGTCGAAGGTTTTCTCGATACACTTCATGCTTTTTATCATATATCCCGGAAGCTTGGTTGAGATATTTACCTTATCACGAAGATCATTGCGCGATATGATCTCGCCGAGCGCCGCCTCACTGCCGGAGTAGATATAAGCTGTATCGAGATAGTTTACACCCATCTCTATCGCCTTCAAAAGCTCCTTTTTGGCTTTATCTATATCGATATTACTGCCCTTTTTGGTAAATCTCATACAGCCGTAGCCGAGCTGGGATATGGGATTGCCGTGCATGTCATCTCTGTACTTCATAGTTAACACTCCTTCCGATTTATATATCCCACCGTAT
>JAFSTZ010000412.1 GCA_017445525.1 Eubacterium sp. | reverse complement strand
CTTGTGATAGGGAGCGGCTGCAAGTATGCCGGATATTTTTTAGGAAAGCGCTACAGGAGCCTGCCCAAAGAGGTTACCTGCGCTCTGTCGATGAACAAGGCATACTGGAAGTAATATATATAAATATAGGTGAGGTTATGTCGATCGATATCATACTTGCCGCATACAACGGTGAAAAATATATAAATGAGCAGCTTGATTCCCTGCTTGCACAGACGTGCAGAGATATCAGCATCCGCGTGTACGATGACGGATCAACCGACGGTACTGTGGATATCGTCAGGGAATACGCTGACAATCACGATAATATTTATCTGTATAGAAATAAAAAGAACTTGGGACTTACTCTCAACTTTCTGCATGGAGTGAAAAGATCAAAGGCTGATTATATCATGCTCTGCGATCAGGATGACATCTGGAAACCGGATAAGGTGGAGAAAACCCTTTCTGCCATGGAAGAGGCGTGCAAAGAAGATGGCGACAAGCCTGTTCTGGTGTTTACGGATGCTGATATCTACGATGGTAGAATACCGAAAAACTGCAGTTTCATAAAAGAATCTCATTATGACGTGAAAAAGGTTGACTTGAGCTCACTTTTGATGGAAAATAAGTGTATAGGCTGTTCTGTTATGATAAACAGGGCTTTGGCTGACAAGCTGGTAAGGATCCCCATGGGGATCAGGTATCATGACTGGTGGCTTGCGTTGATCGCGGCTGCTTTCGGCAGAGTTGTATTTCTCGATGAGATGACGATCCTGTACAGGCAGCACGGAGACAACCAGGTCGGCGGAAGGAGCTTTGCAAGCTATGTTACCGACAGACTGTCGGGACTTATGTCACAGAGGCGGGCACTTGAAGATACTTACAGACAGGGAGAGCTGTTTTACGCTGTCTACGGCAGGGAACTTACGGGGAAAAACTCAGCAGCGGCCCGTGCTTTTGCGATGATGAGGAGCGATGACTTTATATCAAGGCGTATGAGTGCGCTCCGTTACGGTTTTACCAAAAGCGGGTTTATCAGAAATGCCGGATTATTTATATTGATGTGATACATGTTTGGAGGACTATATGGCTGAGACAAAGAAAAAGAAAAAGAGCGGTAAGAGGAGAACCGGGAGGATCATCGCCCGGGTCTTTTTGGTGTTTGGGATCATGCTTTCAGGAGTTGCCGGAGTGATGGTGGCAACTATCGTGCACAGGGGTGACAAGGCTTTGGGCATGATCAATTATGATACTTCGGGAGGACTGGAGCAGGTCGATCTGTCAAAGTATGAGCTTTCGGCTGACACGCAGATAGTCAATGTGCTTTTGGTCGGCGCGGACAAGGATCCTGAGGAGCAGGATGTAAAGGGCGCAGAGAGGAGATCCGACTCGATGATGATCGCCACTCTCGATATCAAACACAACAAGCTGAAGCTGACTTCTCTGATGCGTGATATGTATGTTTCGGTGCCGGGCTACGGCAATCAGAAGCTGAACGCGGCGTATTCGTTTGGCGGGATACAGCTGCTGTATGAGACTATAGCGGAGAACTTCGGTATCAGGATGGACGGATATGCGGAGGTGAACTTTGACGCGTTTGTAAACGTCATAGATCTTCTGGGAGGCATCGAGGTAAACCTCACCAAGTCGGAGTCCGACAACCTGAACACGACAAACTATATCAAGAGAAAGAAGTATAGAAATACTGTTGTTGGCAAGCAGACTTTCAACGGATATCAGGCTCTCGGCTACTGCAGGATCAGGCACGGAAAGAAAAATGCAAACGGCAGATATCCCGGTGTCTATACCGCCAGCGGAAAGGGCGATGACTACGGGCGTGTGGAGAGACAGAGGCTGACCATACAGGCGATACTGAACAAGGTGAAGAGGATGTCGCCTACGGAGTTGCTCGATCTGGCTGCGGATGTCCTTCCGAACGTGACTACTGATATCATGAAGGATGATATCCTCAGCTATGCCATGACGGTATTCAAGATGGGAACGACCAAGCTGAACCAGTTTGCTCTGCCTGTGGATGGAAGTTTCTCCAACCAGTCCGTCGGGGGACAGCAGGTTTTGATGACGGATCTGACCCAGAATAAGGCTGCTTTAAAGAAGTTCATCTTTAATTCTTGACAATCATGACATTTTTATATAAAATGTAATGAGCTTTACAGATTTACATAAGGGGTGCAAAGATGAGCAAAGTAGTTTTATCGATCCTTGTAAACAATACTTCAGGTGTTTTGAGCCGCGTTGCGGGGCTTTTCTCCAGACGAGGATACAATATCGACAGTTTGACGGTCGGCGAGACGGAAAATCCCAAGTACTCCCGTATGACCGTGGCGGTTACCGGTGATGATATCGTTCTCGACCAGATAAAGAAGCAGGTAAACAAGCTTGAGGATGTCAAGTCCGTCAAGGAACTGGCGGGAGAGCACTCTGTGTATCGCGAGCTGGTCCTGGTCAAGGTCAGGGCTACAAAGGATGACCTGCAGATCATCAATTCCATAGCTGATATCTTCAGAGGAAAGATAGATGATATCTCCAACGATTCCATGATCATCGAGATGACGGGAAGCAAGGAGAAGATAGATGTACTGATACAGCGTCTGGACGGGTACGGCATCGAGGTGCTCGAGCTGGTGAGAACCGGTATCAGCGGTTTGGCGAGAGGTTATACGGACAAAAAGAGGTAAAACGTCCGATACCATATATTTCAACCAATTTATAGGAGGTATAAAGAATCATGTCAGAAGCAAAGATTTTCTACGAGAGTGATTGCGACCTGTCAGCCCTGGATGGACAGACTATCGCCGTAATCGGTTACGGAAGCCAGGGACACGCACAGGCTTTAAATGCAAAGGAGTCAGGATGCAACGTCATCATCGGTCTGTACGAGGGTTCAAAGTCCTGGAAGAAAGCAGAGGAGCAGGGATTTGAGGTATTTACAGCAGCCGAGGCAGCCAAGAAGGCTGATGTCATCATGATCCTTATAAATGATGAGAAGCAGGCAGCTCTTTATAAAGAGTCCATTGAGCCGAACCTTGAGGCAGGAAACATGCTTATGTTCTCACACGGATTCAACATCCATTTCGGACAGATCGTTCCGCCGGCAGATGTAGATGTTACCATGATCGCACCGAAGGCACCGGGACATACTGTACGTAGTGAGTATCAGGCAGGAAAGGGTACACCTTGTCTTATCGCAGTTCATCAGGATGCTACCGGAAAGGCTCAGCAGAAGGCACTTGCATATGCACTTGCTATCGGCGGAGCAAGAGCCGGAGTTCTCGAGACTACTTTCCGTACCGAGACTGAGACAGACCTTTTCGGCGAGCAGGCAGTGCTTTGCGGTGGTGTTTGCGCTCTTATGCAGGCAGGCTTTGAGACACTTGTTGAGGCAGGCTATGATCCGAGAAATGCTTACTTTGAGTGTATCCACGAGATGAAGCTCATCGTAGATCTTATCTATCAGTCAGGTTTTGCAGGCATGCGTTATTCGATTTCAAATACAGCTGAGTACGGTGACTATGTGACCGGACCGAAGATCATCACCGAGGATACCAAGAAGGCTATGAAGAAGGTTCTTGCAGATATCCAGGATGGTACTTTTGCAAAGGACTTCCTCCTCGATATGTCTTCAGCAGGCGGACAGGTTCACTTCAAGGCTATGAGGAAAAAGGCCGCAGAGCATCCGGCTGAGGTTATCGGCGAGAGCATCAGAAAGCTGTACAGCTGGAGTGATGAGGATAAGTTGATAAACAACTAAGATTAATAACCTGAGAGGATTATAAGCATGAGAGCAGTATGCGCCTTGGCGCATACTGCTCTCATGCGAAAATTTTATGATTAAATTAATAATATCTGACATAGACGGCACCCTCGTTCCCGACGGGAGTGGTGAGGGAGTCATCAACCCGGAATATTTTTCTGTCATCGAATCGCTCATGGAAAAGGGTGTACAGTTCTGTGCATGCTCCGGAAGGCAGTTTACGAGCATGTTTAAGTTGTTTCGCCCTTTGGCGGACAAGATTTTTTTTATCTGCGAGGGAGGAGGCTTCGTCAGCAAGGGAGTCGGAAATATCCTGCATAAGGTTGTGCTTCCGCCGGATGTGGTAGACGAGATCATCCGCGACGCCTTGCAGATCCCGCAGGTGGATATCATGGTCGCGGGGATCAAAAGAGCGTACTGCAGATCCAGAGATTCGGAGCTTTACAGGTGGATGGTTGATGATTACGGCTTTGATATGGAGGCTGTCGGCGATATCCTGCACAATATCGATGACGATATAGCCAAGGTTTCTTTATATCATCGCAACGCTGTTGAGATACTTACAAAGGATGAGTTCAAGCCAAAGTGGGAACAAAGAG
>JAFSTZ010000411.1 GCA_017445525.1 Eubacterium sp. | reverse complement strand
TTGATATAAAAATACCACCGTATAGCATCAGCTCCGAACTTCTTCAGTGCCTCCATCGGATCAACTGCGTTGCCCTTGCTCTTGCTCATCTTCTGACCGTCCTTGTCCTGGACATGTCCGAGTACGATGACGTTCTCATAAGGAGCTTTGTTAAAGAGCAGTGTCGACTCCGCCAAAAGCGAGTAGAACCACCCCCTCGTCTGATCCACCGCCTCGGATATAAACTGTGCCGGGAACTGCGCCTCGAAAAGATCTTTGTTCTCAAAGGGATAGTGATGCTGCGCAAAGGGCATCGCTCCCGAATCAAACCAGCAGTCGATGACCTCGGGTACCCTTCTCATGGTCTTGCCGCACTTCGGACAGGTACAGGTGATCTCGTCTATATAAGGACGATGAAGCTCAACATTTTTAGCATCGGGATTGCCCGACTTCTCGGCAAGCTCCTCTCTCGAACCGATAGCGATCTGCTCACCGCACTCCTCGCACTCCCAGATGTTGAGAGGAGTCCCCCAATAACGATTTCTCGATACCGCCCAATCCTGGATGTTCTCCAGCCAGTCGCCGAAGCGTCCGGTACCGATGGACTCAGGGATCCAGTTGATGGTTTTATTGTTAGCGATAAGATCGTCCTTGACCTTGGTCATCTCGATATACCAGGACTCTCTCGCATAGTAGATAAGCGGTGTATCACAACGCCAGCAGAACGGATAATCATGCTCGAACTTCGGCGCAGAGAACAGCAGCTTTTTCTCGGAAAGATCCTTGATCACCATAGGATCAGCGTCCTTGACAAATGTTCCGACATAAGGAGTCTCCTCAGTCATAAGTCCCTTGTCATCGACGAACTGTACAAACGGCAGATCATAGTTTCTGCCGACCTTGGCATCGTCCTCACCAAATGCAGGAGCGATATGAACTATACCTGTACCGTCTGTCATGGTTACATAGCTGTCACAGGTGATGAAGTGAGCCTTTTTATGCTGCTTCTCGCATGTAGGCTTTACAAAATCAAAGAGAGGCTCATACTCTTTTCTCTCAAGGTCTGTTCCCTTGAAGCTCTCCAGAACCTCATAAGCCTTGCCGTCAGGTGTAGCATCGTATTTTTCCAAAAGATCATTGAGCACTGTATCGAGCAGTGCCTCTGCCATATAGTAGGTGTAACCGTCGATAGCCTTTACCTTGCAGTAGGTCTCGTCCGGGTTCACGCAGAGAGCGACGTTGCTCGGCAGTGTCCACGGGGTCGTCGTCCATGCCAGGAAGTAAGCATCCTCGCCGATGACTTTGAAACGGACTATCGCTGAGCGCTCCTTGACATTTTTATAACCCTGAGCAACCTCGTGTGAGGAGAGAGGGGTTCCGCAACGCGGACAGTAAGGAACGATCTTGAATCCCTTGTAGAGAAGTCCCTTGTCCCAGATCTCCTTCAGCGCCCACCACTCCGACTCGATAAAGTCGTCATGATAGGTGACATACGGATCATCCATATCAGCCCAGAAGCCGACAACGCCGGAGAACTCCTCCCACATGCCTTTGTACTTCCAGACGGATTCCTTGCACTTGTTGATAAACGGATCGAGACCGTACTCCTCAATCTGCTCCTTGCCGTCAAGTCCGAGAGCTTTCTCCACTTCAAGCTCCACCGGCAATCCGTGAGTGTCCCATCCGGCCTTTCTCGGCACCTTGTATCCCTTCATGGTGCGATATCTCGGAATCATATCCTTGATAACACGGGTGAGGACATGTCCGATATGCGGCTTGCCGTTGGCAGTCGGCGGGCCATCATAAAACATATATGTCGGCGCGTTCTCCCTAAGTTCTATGCTCTTTTTGAAGATATCGTTATCGCGCCAAAAATCCTCGATTTCCTTCTCGCGATCGACGAATTGCATATCCGTCGTGACTTTCTTGTACATCCTGGTTCCTCCCGTATAAACATAAGTACAAATATTTTAACAAAAACGCAAGGAAATGTCAAGAAAATACGTGCGGTTATGGCGCGAGAATAAAATATTTGAGCCATATCTTGCGTTTTTGTGTGAAACATGATATACTCCATGTTTGTAGGTATAATCAGGCGGATGTGCAAGAAAGTGACACTCCGGACAATAAGGAAAGGATGAGAAAGATGAGAGTTATCAAACCCAGTGTTGAAATCATCGATATGGATGATTATGATAAGATCATTAAGAAAATAGAAAAAATCGGAAGAGTGTGTTATAAATCGGAAGATAATATAGCAGACGGTACCGCTGAGAGATTTATCGGGAACATACTGAAAAGAGGACATGAGTCCGTTATTGAGCACGAAGCGATCACTGTAAGATTCGTCTGCGACCGCGGGGTGACTCATGAGATCGTGCGTCACAGGATCGCAAGCTACTCACAGGAGAGCACCAGATACTGCAACTATACCAGCGATAAGTTCGGAAACGAGATCACGGTTATCGACCTCGCCGGTGGATTTAACTACAATCTGGAAGATCCTGCAGATAAAAAGAAGTATGACATCTGGATGAGATCCATGGAGGAGTCAGAAAAAGCCTACTTCGAAATGCTCGAGGCAGGCGCAACGGCACAGGAGGCGAGATCCGTGCTTCCGAACTCACTGAAGACCGAGATCGTCATCACGATGAACCTTCGCTCCTGGAGAAACTTCTTCCGCCTGCGCACAGAAAAGGCAGCACACCCTCAGATGCGCGAAGTCGCAAATATCGCCCTCAAGGAGTTCAAGGAAAAGCTTCCCCTGTTTTTCGAAGATATCGAGCCATACGAATCCCGTCCTTTGTCAGCAGACTAATCCCGCCACACTACATTTCTTTTGTAAACTAATACCCGGAGCGGCGTCCGTGCATATTCTGAGAAGACTTTATCTGTCTTCGAAGAATATGTCATCGGACATCAGCGCTCCGGGCACATTAATTTACAAACTCATCTATAGAGTGGCTATTTATTCTGCCCCCTCAACGGTATTCTTAAGACCCTGTATGCTCTTCAGCACATCTTCGGTCTCTCCCGATATCGCATCCGAGTTCATAGCGATATCCTGAAGTGTATCATTTACCTCCTGCACGGCACGATTGACCTCATGCTGTGACTCTTCTATCGTCGTGATGATACTGTTGATAGTATCAACCGATGCGGTGAGCTCTTCTGCCGCAGCTCCGAGATCCGAGCTGACCTCCGCATAGTAGGAAGCATCTCTGTCGTAGTCGTTTGCAAGAGTCTCAAGACCCTCGTAATCCTTCATGACCTTCTCATCGATAAACTGAAGTATCGAGTTACTCTCACTTGACAGTGCATCCACACTGGAGATAACCTTTCCTGTGAGCTCTGCAACCTTATCTATCTCATCGTTGGTACTCTGTGACAGAGTTCCGATCTCACTGGCAACAACCGCAAATCCCTTGCCTGCCTCGCCTGCTCTTGCCGCCTCTATGGAAGCGTTCAATGCAAGAAGGTTTGTCTGGCTTGCGATAGACCTGATGGAATCCGATACACCGACGATCTCCTGTATGATCTTTGCGCCCTCGATAGCGGCCTCAAGCTTCTTGCCACTTTCCTTGGTGATAGCCATCGCACTGTTCTTATTCCTGATGATATCCGGAACCATCTCCTCGACATGCTGCTGGATGTCGTGAGCCTTCTCAGCCATCTCCTGAGCCTCGTTAGCCAGCTTGTCAACTGCGATGCTGACCTCTGAACAGGTAGCACTGATATTCTTAATACTCTCTGTCTGTGTATCTACACTTGCTCCGGTCTCCTCCATAGCTGCGCTGATGGTAGTGATCTCGTCATTCATCTGACCGATCTTGCCGTGAGCATCACTCATCATATCTTCGATCACAACCGACTCCTGCTTGGTCTTGTCGATGGTTGTGAGGAATCTCACTTGCAGGATATCAGTTAACTTGCGTATCTTATCAACCTCTTTCATACCTGAAAGACTGCTCTCGTCATCGATCAGGTTGTCGATAACAAACTGCTCCATACTTTCCACAGGGCGAAGGTTCTTCTTCACAAGGGCCATCATAAGTATGATAACAAGTGCAAGTGCGACAAGTGTGACTCCTATACTGATGAAGAGGATAACATTCAAAACATCGTTGACGGTACTCTGCATCGTAGCCATACCGAATACCCAACCGCAGGAATTAACAACAGCGGTAGAGAAATAAGTCATCGTATCATCGTAGTCTTTTGCGACCGTAACCTCGGACCCCGGAGCAGTTACAACACCCGCGATATCCGGCATCACATCAGCAACTGCCGTTGCCGTTTCCTCTCCCGGCATCCATGCACTGTTCTGATGCATAACAAAGTTTCCTGCTGTATCTACCAGAAAGCCGTATGTACCTTCATCATCCGCAGCGGAATTGGTTATATCAGTGATAGTGTCAAGCGTATAGTCTGCGCCGACAACTCCCCAAAGCTGGTCATTTATATAGATCGGAGATGCAACTGTCACGCACATTCCGCCGATCAGCACATCCATATACGGATCCGTAACGATAGTCGCCTTTGCTTCTACTGCCGCCTTGTACCATCCACGCTGAGTCGGATCGTATCCCTCAGGTGCTTCGGCATTTATATCGAGCTGTACAAACTCTTTTTTCTCATTGCCGACATAGATATTGAGAAGATTCTGTCTGCCCATGGCAGCGCCGACAAGGATATTGTTCAAAGCCTGTTTGTCAGGACTATCTGTTCCAAGGGAAAGTATACCTCCCATAGCTCCCTCGGCCATGGCCTTCTCGCCTGTTAACCAGGCATTTATCTGCTCTGCATGATAGTTTGCCTTTGCCTGAAGACTGTCTCTTGCAGACTTATCAAGATTGTATCCCGAAAACATAAGTGAGGATACAGCCAAACCTATCATAGCTATGGCTACGATAATGATCACCGTAGATGTCAAAGTTCCTCTAATCGTCTTAAACATAGCTTCCTCCATTTCTTTAACAGTGTCCAATTGAAAAACATGATAACATATTTCACATATAAAATCAAGTGTTTTTGATTTTATCGTAAACTTATGCTGCTTTAGCCGTAATCCACTTATCGACACAACAGCGATATCTGAACGCTTTATGTTTTACCTACTTAACATCCAGCAACTCCCTGACGATACGTCCCACGCGCATGGCATCCGCGTAAGCGATACATCTTTCGATATCGGCATCCGACCGCTCCTTATATGCGTTGATAACCTCCCTGACACTCCTGTCATTGTGGTTATCCGCAATCCCGATCACGTCCGCCACCGATCTGTCGATACCGTACACCTTAACATTTATATCATGATAATTCCATGTCTCGATATCATCTTCATAATTCTCCAAAGAAAAATAGTGTCTCGACACGGGAAATGTAAGCTTCATGGCACCCCT
>JAFSTZ010000410.1 GCA_017445525.1 Eubacterium sp. | reverse complement strand
CGGAGTTCATGTTTACGATGATACATGGGAGCCTCTTGATGACGGGAAAACCGTTTCGCATATATCGGATCAGTTTTATCTGTCTGATGATTGCCTGGTATTTTTATCCGGTCTTGATAAAGCAGTATTAAACATTTATAAGCTTAATGACAACAGTAGTTCACAGGTAGATCTTGATGGTGGAAACACATATAAATATAATCTTCTGGGGGTTTATAAAGACACTGTTTATCTCGGATATAATAACACCGATTCTTATGAATTGATAACTGTTGGATTGTCCGGTGGAGAGCAAAAAAAAGAAGAGTTATTTAAAACATCCGCATCCTTTGAAAACCCTTGTACGATGAAGGATAACAGGCTTATATATCTCTCTGAGAATAACAATTATAAATCGTTGATAACAGTATATGATCTGGATGATAACCATAAAACCGAAACGGAGTTGCCTGATGATATCGGATTTACAGACAAAGCACCTGTTGTATTTGACGGTGAGAATATCGCTTATATAAATGGCGAAACGGAGTATACTTTTGATATCGGAACAGGGGCTTTGACAAAGGTTTTAACGCCGGACGGATGGGCCGGTACAAGCTGTTTATCGGATAACATATCAAACGGTTTAGCAGCTGTTTCGGACGGAAGAGAGATCATCCTGATCGATAATAACGGAGAGGTTAAAAACACCATAAAATGTCCCGGAGTAACTCCGATCGGGATGTCGTTTATTGAAGGTGAACTGTCGGTTTTATTCAACGACGGCGGACTCTATCGATATGATACAGATAGTGAAGAGTTTAATAAAAAAACAGACGTATCTATATACAATAGCTATGATGGAAAAGCACACTTCAGTTATGACTCTGAAACTGATACAATGTATATCCAGATGGACAGGCTTACCGATATAGTAGATATGGAAAGCGGTGTTATGACAACGCATATAAATAACTGCTTCGGTCATCATGAAGGCAGGGATATTTTTATAACTATCGCAAAAGAAGCAGACGGTAATGATAAGGTGGGATATTATAAAAGATATACGGTTGATGAGCTGATAGATAAAGCGCATAATATCCTGCAAAACACCGTTCTTCCGGATGATATGAAATCAAGATACGGGATAGGATAAACTCCGAAGGCACGGACTTTTCGCATGGAGAGTGAATAGCAGATTATAATCATTATTTGATAGGTGATATCATGGAAACAGGAATCAGAAAATACATTGGAAACAGAAAGTTTTATCGCAGATTGATGGGCATAGCAGTTCCTATCATGGTTCAGAACGCCATCACTAATTTCGTGAGTCTTTTGGACAACATCATGGTAGGTCAGATCGGTACCGAGGAGATGTCCGGAGTTGCTATAGTCAATCAGTTGATGTTTGTATTCTTTTTGACGATCTTTGGCGGCCTGTCCGGCGTAGGTATCTTTACTGCGCAGTATTACGGGCAGCGTGATGACGAAGGCATCAGACACACATTTCGCTACAAGCTTTGGATGGGTGCGATACTGACGGTGATCGCCGTGCTGGTATTTTTATTCTTCGGGGAGAGGCTCATCAGACTTTTTCTGAACGGGGACGCTTCTGCCGGAAATGTCGACGAGGCGCTCATGCATGGAAAGACATATATCGATATCATCATGTACAGCATGCCTGCGGTCGCGATCTCTTTCTCATACACGGGAACCATGCGCGACTGCGGAAAGACGGTTATGCCGATGGTATCAGGCATCATCGCGGTGTTGACAAATCTTGTGCTTGACTATGTACTGATCTTCGGCAAGCTCGGTTTTCCGAAGCTCGGTGTGGCGGGCGCAGCGACGGCGACTGTGATAGCGCGTTATATCGAGATGGCGGTTGTGGTCATCTGGTGTCATACCCACACAAAGATCTATACCTATGTCAAAGGACTGTATCGCACGATGCTTGTGCCTTGGCGTATGGTGAAGGAGTTTTTCATCAAGGGTATGCCCATCCTTATAAATGAAACCATCTGGTCGATCGGTATGTCGACACTTGTTCAGTGCTACTCGATGAGAGGTATGGAGGCAGTGGCAGCGCTGAACATATCCAATACCATATCCAACTTATTGAACGTCGTATTTATAGCGATGGGAGATGCCGTGGCGATCATAGTCGGGCAGTTGCTCGGCGCCGGCAAGATGGAGGAAGCGAAGTCGACGGATACCAAGATCATAGCATTTGCTTTTGCATCGGGATTTATAGTTTCGATAGGACTTGTTATCGCTTCATTTTTCTTCCCGTCACTGTACAATACATCTGAGGAGGTGCAGTCTTTGGCGGCCTCATTTATGTTGATACAGGCGATATTTATGCCACAGATAGCGATCCTGCATACGTCTTACTTTACGCTGCGATCGGGCGGCAAGACTATGATAACCTTTGCTTTTGACAGCGGTGTTTTGTGGCTCCTCAGCATCCCGACGGCGTTTGTTCTGTCGAGGTTTACCGGGATCGGTGTGGTATGGATCATCACTATAGTAAATCTCCTCGACTGCCTCAAGTGTGCGGTCGGACTGATTCTCGTAAAGAAAAATACCTGGATGCAGACGATAACAGTATAATAAAAACCCTCGCTGTCTTGCGAGGGTTTTTGCTATGCAGCACAGGGCTGCGAGATGATTTTTATGATTCCGGAGTCTCCAGCTTCCTCACGCTTTTGAGCTTCAGCATAACAAGCGAGATGATGATCATCAGCACCCCGGCAACCTGTATGACCAGAGCAGAGCCTCTGCCGACGCCGATCCCCAGCGTCTCACCGAGGAAATCAGAGAGCAGACCCGATACGGCATAAGCGAGCAGATATCCGATCTGAGACAGAAAACCGATTATCCCCCACGCGCGCCCCTGCAGCTCGTCGGGGATATTTGTCCGGATGAGATACTCGAGACAGTTGTTCGGGAAAGGCAGCATCAGGAAGAAGCCAAAGCCGAACGGAGCGATCAGGAATATGTTCTCCCATAAACCAAAGCCGAATATAAATACTCCGGCTATCGCAAGCGTCACGGACAGCGTAAGTACAAAGTGCTTTTTTATCCCTTTTACTCCCAGATAAATACTTGATATCATCATCGCACTGGCGATCACGGTCTCCATGATGCCGAGAGTTTTTGCGTCCGAAAAAGCAAGCACCATAGGCTCTGCCAGGATCTGGAACATTCCCATAAACAGCGTGATAGCAGAGGATACCAGGATCAATACAAACACACCCTTGTTATCATGCACCGCTTTCCATCCCGACCTCAGGCTTTCAAAAAAAGAATCTGTGACCTCTGTTTTTTTAGCGGTTATACCCTTCTTGACAACAAAGGTGGATGCCAGCGTCAGGAAAAATGTGCAGATGTCGATGATCATCAGCAGCTTGACATCACTGAACGACAGCAAAAATCCCGCGATCATCGGCGAGATCAGATATCTGGAATTGCCGGCTATACTGATCAGGCCGCTCGCCTTGGAGTACTCGTCCTTGGTGAGCAGATCCGATATGGTAGCGCTGTATGCGGGACTGAGCAGAGCCTGGAATGTCGAGCTGATAAATACACCCACGCCGATCTGCCAGATAGCACATTCTCCTTGCATCATGCATATCAGGATGTAGAGGATACCGAAGGCGGAGAAACCGTCTCCGATCATCATCAGAACACGCCTGTCGTATCTGTCAGCGAGAACGCCTGCCGGTACGCTGAATAAAAATATGGGCAAAAATCCCAGCAGTGTGATGAGCGCCATGCTTGCCGCACTTTCTGTTTTATCAAAAACATATACACCCAGACCGAAGCTTGTAAGTCCTCCTCCTATCGAGGATATCAGCTCGCCGCCCCAAAGTAGCATGAACTTTCCGAAATTACTGCTTTTCTTTTCCATGGTTGATATCCTTTCTATTGTTATAGATACATCATAACAGAAGAAGTATTAAATAATCCTTAAAAACGCTTACAGTTTATCAAAGACATAGGTACGTTGTCAACCCATATACCGATCATCTATAATAGTGACATTTGTCAT
>JAFSTZ010000409.1 GCA_017445525.1 Eubacterium sp. | reverse complement strand
GCGTTACAACTCCATCCCGGCTGATGAGGATGAGCAGATCGATATGTCGGATGAGTTTTTAAAAACCGTAGTTAAGTATGTAACACTTGATGACTATCTCCCCAGATATGCCAATCAGGCGATAAAATTTACAGGCGTAGACTTCGGCGGCGACTCGCAGATGGTAAAGGTCATACTTTACGTACTCATCGTCGTCATAGCATTCGTCTTCTCTATAACCATACGGCACACCATCGTCCGTGAAGCAACCGTCATCGGAACACTGAGGGCTTCGGGCTATACAAAAGGCGAGTTACTCAGACACTATATAGCGCTGCCTGTGCTGATAACTCTTATCTCTGCTTTGATAGGTAATATCCTGGGATACACCGTATTCAAAGATATCGCGGCAAGTATGTACTACAGAAGCTACTCTCTGCCGACCTTTGTTGTGTTGTGGAACTCGGAGGCATTTATACTGACGACCGTTTTCCCAACGATCATCATGTTTATCATCAATCTGATCTCCATCAGCAGAGCACTGAGATTATCACCCTTGCGTTTCCTCAGGCGTGATCTGACAAAGAAAAAAAGAAGCAAGGCTATCAGACTGCCGAAAGTCAGCTTTTTCTCACGATTCAGACTGCGCATCGTTTTCCAGAATATGGGGAATTATATCACCATGTTCATCGGAATCGCGCTTGCAAACATATTTTTGCTGTTCGGGATGATGATGGGTCCACTCCTCACTCACTACCAAGATGAGGTTCTGGAGACCATGCCCGCCAAATACCAGTATATACTAAAAACACAGATAGAAACCAGCCATCCGAAGGCGGAAAAGTTCTGTATGTCATCACTTCAATACTACCCCTCCGGTGAGAAGGATGGGTCCGAAGAAGGCTTTAGTGTGTATGGAATAGAACAAAAATCTGAATATCTTGATATAATTTTGCCTGAGGAAGGCGTAGCGATCTCCGATGGCATCAAGGAAAAATATGGTATAAATGTCGGCGATGAGATCACGCTCCACGAGGAGTACGAGAACAAAGACTATACATTTAAGATTGGATCTATAGTTAGTTATCCGAGTTCTCTTGCGATCTTTATGTCCAGAGAAGACTACAACGATATCCTTCAACCCGAGATGGGGATCACGGATGTTATAAATAACACGGAGATGCTGCTTCACCGTATCGCTACACCCCCGGAATACGAGTATTACAACGGGTATTTCAGCAACGAAGAGCTGACAGACATCAGCAATGATTACATCCAAACCTGTATAACCGAAACTGATCTGACCAAGGTTTCACGTCAGCTTGACGTTTCCATGGGAACTCTTTTCCAGATATGGAATGTGTTTGCTATCATACTCTTCTCTCTCCTGATCTACCTATTGACAAAACTGGTATTGGAGAGAAACACAACTTCCATCTCCATGGTAAAAATTCTGGGATACAAGGATTCCGAGGTCGGAAAACTCTACCTTTTGGCAACAACATGGGTAGTAATACTATCAATTGCAATAAGCTTTTTCATCGCCACTCCGGTGATATATATCCTCTATCATATCTTTATGGCAAAGATGAGCGGATGGCTTACCGTCTGGATCAACTGGGATACTTATGCAAAAATGTTCGGCCTCGGAGTCATCGCCTATGCTCTCGTGGCTGCACTTCAGTACATAAAAATACGCCGCATCCCGATGGATGAGGCGCTTAAGAATGTGGAATAAGAGTTACATCTTTTTCCTAATAATCACATCTACCTTGCTGCCTCTGATGCCGACTTCAACGTCGTCAGCAATCTTGGCAACAACGGATTTCTCGAGCTCATCCCAGACATCCATGGCCTGCTGCTCTTCACCCTTTTTCTCCTCAATATTACTCTTGAACTGACTCAGCGTCCACACCTGGGATTCCATGGAGCGATACGCTCCGATATCCACCATACCTCCGACGGAATAAGGAACAGCCTGCGTCATCATCAGGTTTCTCTGGTCATACTCATCATAAGTCAGCATAAATCCCTCAAAGATGCCTCTGATCCTGCCCATGATACCTTTTACCTTTATGTTCTCACCGCTTGATGACAGTGCAAGCAGGTCGTCGCGCTTCTTTTTGTTGACCAGAGTCTCAGCCTCCATGCAGATATTGTAGACGTCATCCGTACTCTCGATCCAAAACTCACCGGAAAAATCCGTTGTAATCCCGGAGATCAGTCCCACCAACTCTTCCGACAAAAGCAAAAGATGCAAAGCCTTCTTACTCTCGAGCCCCGATACTTTGGCAAATTGCTCAGTCAATTCAAGGATAGACTCGATGTTTTTTTCCTCGGATGTTACCTTAATCCTGTCTGAAATCATTTTTACTCTCCATTTTTCTATACATTATGATAAGTTAAATCACGACATTATTATCGTCATTTTTGACGCCGCACAACTTATGCTACAGTAGTAGATAGATGAAAATCGGTGTTATACAAGAAGTTCATCAGCAAGCTTTTTCATCTGTTCTACGTCTGTATCCCTCATTTTTGACTTGATGGATACTACACTGTCGCATATGGTGATATTCTTCATGCCCTCTAACTGTTCACGCATTTTTCTTGCAGCTACCGGTGCCCAGCTTC
>JAFSTZ010000408.1 GCA_017445525.1 Eubacterium sp. | reverse complement strand
GTCACTGCGTCTTTCTCATCATCTGTCCGGGAGTATCCCAGAACCACGACGTCTCCGTCTGATGAATAATTCTCATCCACATAATACTCACAGCCCTGTCCGATGAGATCCTCGACTGCTACCTTCTTTGATCCTGCCTTGGCAACCTTCACATCCGAGATATAGGGTTTGAAGTTGTCCTTTGGCATGTAGATCAGATATCCCATGGAATCTCCGGCGTCAAGCTCGAGCACCTTGCCCGACTTATCTGTCACCGGAAGTCCTCCGTTGTTCGGCAGAGGCATCGAATCGCCGGATGATAAGTAATACACTCCGACTACCGGGCTGCGGCCGGTTCCTGCAATCCCGACCAGCTTTCCGCCTTCATAAGCTATACCCGTCATCGCTCCCGACTGTGAGAAGGATGTCTTGTATCCCACATAAGTCTCGCCGGTAAATAATGGATAGAGCAGCGTGTATCCGTTTCGCTCAAACTCCTCCGATGCTCCCGAGTTCCCCCTTTCCAGAGTGATATCAGAAATATAGCTTATTTCCGCAGCCGAAGCCACCACATCCGGCAACAACAGCAATAGTGATAAGCATATGATCATAACCAGCTTCTTCTTCATGCCTTACCTCCACACTTGAAATACTTGATCGTTTTTACACATATCAACGCATTTTTTCATCGTACACTCGGTATCATAACACGCCATGTCCAACAAATGTCCAACAAAGATAAAAAAAAGTTACTATTCATAGTAACTTTTTTTATTTCAGTTCCGTGTCATCATACGGAAGCCTTATGGTGATCGTGGTCCCCTCTCCGACCTTGCTTTCAACCTTCATATCGCCGCGACACATCGACTCGATACGGTCGCTCACGTTATGCATACCGATATGCGACATGTCAGGCGACTGCGGCGCATTTATATCAAAGCCCTTGCCGTTGTCCCGGATCACGATCCTGTGACCATAGCGCTTTTTTCTCACCTCAACCTCGATCAGTCCGTGCTCACGGATCCTCACGCCATGTCGGATAGCGTTCTCCACGAGCGGCTGTATCGTGAGCGCCGGCAGATCAAAGTCCATATCCTCGATATCATAACGTATCTCGATGGACGGAAACCTGACCTTCTCTATCTCGGCATACACCTGAGTATGCTCCAGTTCCTTCTCAAACGGGATCAGGTCCGGCTTGTCCAGCGAATCTATATTCTGACGAAGGTATATACCGAACTTCTCCAACGTATCGGATGCCATATCGGGATCAGTATGACACAGTGCCTGCACGGTTGCCAATGTGTTAAATAAGAAATGAGGCTGGATCTGACTCATCATGATCTTTATCCTCTGCCCTGCCTCCATATCTTTCTCGTGCTCGCGGATGTAAGCCATATGCAGCCATATATAATAGAACACGCAGGCAACGACCATGGAAACCATCAGGAACGAAACCGGACTCGACACACTCAGAGCTACATCAGACACAGTTGCAAAGATGATAAACACGGAAACAAATATGGGAACGACGTAATCACCTTTTCTCTCCATATGAAACAGCATGAATCCCTCGACCACCAGATAGGCAAGCAAAATACCGCTCACAAAAAAGCTGGTGTATCCAAGCGGTCCCCTGGAGAACGAACCGTCTTCAGTAAATGTAAAGCATATATCAGAGAAAAATGTAGAGAAATGAACTAAAGCATTCAATCCGATGATCGTCCACAACAGCTTGGTATGCTTCGATATCTTCTGTATCTGGATGAGTATCGCGATTACAGCCGGCCTGAGCGCATATCCCAACGCAGATATCAGCTTATGAACCCAGGTATATGAAGGATCACGCGGTATGTACCAGTCCAGATGTCCCTGTATAACCAGGACAAATACAACCCCGATGATCACAAGCAACAATCTTCTGCGCCTGGTGTGGATATAGTCATCCAGCATCACGGCGATCCACAGACCGAAAAGCTGCAGTACCAACGATGCATCCAAAGCAATCAGTAAAAATTGTTCTACTCCAAGTATCATTCGTACATCCCCCTCGAGAGAACGCCCTCAGTGAACATCGCCCACTCATACGCACTCATATACTCACCACAGTAAGCGTTGATCGTTGCCGTATCTCCCTCCAAAAAGGCATACAGATCACATCCGAACTTTTCCTTTACAACACGCATCGATCCGCGTTGAATGTCTAAAACATCCTCTATTCCGGCATCCTTGAGCGAACTCTTCAGACTCCTGACGATCACATCAAACTGCTTTTGTTTGTCTCTGGTATAGTTTTCATCCTCGTACATGGCGGAAAAAGCCTCCGCTCTGGTGACAAGAGCTCCCTGTCTGTCTACAAGAAAAGCCAAGAGTTCCTTGCTCTTGGCTCTGGAGAAGCGTATGGGTTCACCATCGACCAAAACATCAAAAGATCCGAAGGTTCTCATAAAGATATGATCTCCCTCGTTGGCTTTATCGGACTCACGTGACTGAAGAGCGTAGACTACCTCTTCTTTGAGCTTTTCCTCATTTACCGGCTTCATCAGATATCCCTGTGCATGCAGTTCAAAAGCCTTCAGAGCATACTCTGAGTAGCCCGTCAGAAGGATAATAGCTGTTCCGGGTGATGCTTCTTTGATCTTCGCAGCCAGCACCAGCCCGTTCATATCGGGCATATCGATATCAAGCAGGGCAAGCGCAACCTCCCCGTTTTTCTTAGCGATCCAGTCCAGAGCTTTAGTCGCGGAAGTAAAGCCTTCAACTGCATCGATCTCGTCCAGTTTTTCGACCAGGGAGATGTTACGGTCAAGGATCAGTTTCTCATCGTCAACACAAACTGCAAGCATATACACTACCTCCTTTACTGCGTACACAAAGGCTTTTTCTCCTCAATTATAACTGATTTGACAGGCAAACGCAAGGTTTTTCATAAATGGTATTATTTTATTAAACCTACCAATAATATTTTCATGAATCCAGCCCGAGAACAAATATTTCAACTAAAAAAGCCCCAGAGACCAAGTAAACTCAACCTCTGGGGAAAAATGCTCTCGATT
>JAFSTZ010000407.1 GCA_017445525.1 Eubacterium sp. | reverse complement strand
CTATCCCCAACTGGTATACGCCGTATGATAAACAGGTGTCCTATGATATCGGATCAAAAAAGATCATATCTGTCGGCAGGCTTGAAAAGGTAAAGGGATATGAGTACACCATAGATTGTGCCGAGAGGATCCTCAAGGAGAATCCGGAATGGCAGTGGGATATCTACGGCGACGGCAGTCTCCGCGAGGAGCTGCAGGATATGATAGATAAAAGACATATCGACAGACTGACACTGAAGGGGAATGTCAACGATATCCGTGACAGGTATCCTGACTACGCGATCATGGCTCTTACATCGTTATATGAGGGATTTCCGTTATCTCTATTGGAGGCGCAGGTTGCGGGACTTCCCATCGTGAGCTTTGACTGTCCGACCGGACCGTCGGAGATCATCTCGGACGGCGTGAACGGATATGTGGTTACGCAGTTTGATGTTGATGAGCTCACTGACAGGCTGCAGGAGCTGATATCTTCGCAGGAGCTGAGGAAGAGTTTTTCGGAGCATGCGGGGGATATGCTGCACCGGTATGCCAAGCAGAGGGTCATCAGGCAGTGGCAGAGAGTTTTTAGCAGGCTGGACTAAAGGAAAGAGATATGAAAACATTTTTAAAAAAGATATATATGCGACGTTTTAATAAAAAGAACCGAACGACGATCCGGAGCCTGGCTGCTTCGCGTCAGGCGACCTACGGCAGGGGGGTCCTGATCGATGTCGGGACCGTGGTGGAGCCCGATGTGACGATCGGTGACTACAGTTATGTGAACAAAAACTCGTCTGTGGAGAACTGCACTATAGGGAAGTACTGCTCTATCAGCTCGGGCGTTTATATCTGTCCCTTTGAGCATGATACCCACAGAGTGTCCACCTCGCCGTGGTCGGGCGACGGAAAGAGTCACGGGAGGAAGAGAAGGCCCGTCATCATCGGAAACGATGTCCTTATCAGTCTGAATGCCGTCATACTCGAGGGAGTGACTATAGGAGACGGTGCAGTCATCGCTGCCGGCGCTGTTGTAAACAAAGATGTAAAGCCCTATGAGATCGTGGGCGGGGTTCCGGCAAAGCATATCGGATACAGGTTTTCCGAGGATGAGATATCCGCACTTGAGCAGATACGCTGGTGGGACAGAGATGCCGACTGGGTACGCAAAAACAGAAAGCTCTTTTCAGATATAGATGGTTTTATCCGAAAAAATGGGTGATCCGGGTGCGAGAGTTATTCCGGTTGATGCATCGGGAGGTACGAGAAGGATTAGTATGTTTAGGGAGCGACGATGATACATGAGTAAGATCAAAAGGTTTATACAGACGGCATTGACTTATCTTGCCGGGAACATACTGTCAAAGCTTGTAACTTTTTTTCTGATACCGTTATATACCAACAAACTCACCACCGGCGATTACGGCGATTATGATGTCGTCGTAACTATCATCACATTGCTGGTGGCCGTCGCATTTTTCCAGATATGGGACGGGATGTTCCGTATGTCGTTTGATGTGGAGGATACGGAAGATAAATACGGTATTATCAGTATCTGTTTCAAGGGTTACGGGATAGGTATTTTTGTATTTACCGGATTGTATACCATACTGGCATTTATACTGTCATTTGATAACGCTGTATTGGCTTATGTATTTGGATTGTTTTTCGGACTGCAGTATATGTATTCATTTGCTGCCAGAGTGTTTTTGAGAAATAAGCTCTTTGTTTTTTCCGGTGTTGTTAACACACTTACTATTGCAGTTGTCAACATAGTTCTGATACTGTGTTTTCATATGGGAGTTGAGTCTCTGTATATAGCTCAGATAGCGGGTTGTTTTCTGCAGTGTCTGATCGTGGAGATACGTCTGCATCTGATCTCGAACACATTTAAAAAGCCGTTCGACAGTGCAAAGTTCAAGGCGATACTCAAGTTCTCTATACCGCTTTGCATAGCGACTGTGTCCTACTGGCTTTTATCGGGATTTACCAAGATCATCATAAACAGTGTTTGCGGCTCCGATGAGAACGGACTTTTTGCCATCGCATCAAGCCTTGCAAATGTAGCTGTCATAGCGGTAAATGTCTTTCAGTTTGCCTGGAACGAGATGGCCTATCTCATGGCGAACGAGGATGACAGGACGAACACGTACAAGAAGTGTCTCGATCTGTTGTTCAGTACAGTCTGGATATGCTGTGCGGCGTTTTGCGCGGGGATAAGTATCATCTTTCCCTACGTTGTAGGTGAGGCTTTCTCAGGTTCGGCCGTCGTCATCCCGTATCTGATGATAGGTGTGTCGGCAAATGCGATCGCGGGATTTCTCGGGACTTTGTTTATGACAGAGCAAAAGACCGGATTTATCATGGTCAGCACTTTTATAGCAGCGGCCGTAAATATCGGACTTTCCTGGCTTGCTACCGTGCACTTTGGACTTATCGGTGCGGTAGTGGTGTTGTCGGTTTCATTTTTCCTGTTGATGATACTGAGAGTTGTCAGAGTCAGACAGAAGATGGGCGTGGGGATGTCTCCGATAGCGATCTTCAGTATGCTTTTTATGGTCATATCGGTTTTGCTTT
>JAFSTZ010000406.1 GCA_017445525.1 Eubacterium sp. | reverse complement strand
CCCAAACTTGTTGTGATGAAGGATGAGGATGCGTTGGATGAGCTTCTCGATGCCCTTGAGGAAAACGGATCGCTCAGGAAGCCTGAGTTTCTCTGCGGTATGGAGGGATATATAAAGGCCGTGACAGAGCCGGAGGTCGATCTGGTAGTAGCTGCCATGGTAGGCATGATAGGACTTCGCCCTGTGCTTACAGCCATAGAGCACGGCAAGGACATAGCCCTTGCAAACAAGGAAACGCTGGTTTGTGCAGGTCATCTTATCATGAAGGCCTCAAGAGAGCATAAGGTGAGGCTGCTTCCGGTTGATTCGGAGCATTCTGCTATCTTTCAGTGCCTGCAGGGACTGCCGGATGGTCCGTTTGAGGATGGGGTACCCACAAAGAGACAGATTGAAAGTACGGCATCAAGACATGCAGGAAGGTATGGCACCGGAGATGGTTCTCCGATAGAGACAATCTTTTTGACTGCGTCAGGAGGGCCTTTCAGAAAGTCTACCCGTGAGGAGTTGGAGAGTGTGACTGTGGAGCAGGCACTCAATCATCCGAACTGGGATATGGGAGCCAAGATAACTATTGATTCGGCTACCATGATAAATAAGGGACTCGAGATCATCGAGGCCAAGTGGCTTTTTGACGTGCCTGTAGAAAAGATCCATGTATTGGTGCAGCCGAAGAGCATCATCCACTCTATGGTCGGGTTTGCGGACGGTGCGGTCATGGCGCAACTGGGGAGTCCGGATATGCGTGTTCCTATCCAGTATGCACTTATGTATCCTCAGCGGAAAGAGTTGAATGATCGAAGGCTGGACTTTGAAGAATTGGCGCAGATCACCTTTGAAAAACCGAATACAAATGTTCTGCGAGGTATCCCGCTTGCGATGGAGAGTCTGAGGATCGGGGGAACTATGACGACCGTTATGAATGCGGCGAATGAATATGCAGTTGCAAAATTTTTAAAAAAAGGGGTTACATTTTTAGGAATATATGGTATGATAGAGTATGCTATGAGTCAACATACTGTGATTGACGATCCTGATCTCGAGCAGATACTCGAGGCAGAGGCGTGGACATACAGGATTCTTGACGAGCGTATGAAGGACGGTGGGGTATAATTGTTTTTTCATAGATAAGATAGGTGAAAAGATAAGATATGTGAAAAGGTAGATTCAGTAAAGGAGAAAGAAAGACAAGATGAGTATCGGTTCAATTCTTTTGGCTGTGCTTGTGTTCAGCGTGATCATCATTTTTCACGAGTTTGGACACTTTATAGTATCCAAGATCAATAATGTAGGGGTTATCGAGTTTTCGCTCGGTATGGGACCCCGTATCATTTCCTGGGCGAGTGACGGAGAAAAGCATCATTTTATGTTTTTCAAGTCTACCGCCTTTTTTGAGGAGCATCCGGAGTTTGAGGGTCATACGATCTACTCGTGGAAGATACTTCCGTTTGGGGGTTCTTGTATGATGCTTGGCGAGGAAGAGGATGTGGAGGATGAGCATTCCTTCAGCAGGAAGTCTGTGCCTGCGAGGATGGCGATCATCTTTGCCGGACCATTTTTCAACTTTATCCTCGCTTTTATCCTGTCTCTGATCGTGATAGGCTACGCAGGGCATGATCCTGCAGTGATCACAGGTGTTGAGGCCGGTAGTGCGGCTGAGGCTGCCGGACTGCAGGAGGGCGACCTGATAACGTCCATAGGATCGTCGTCCATCGTGGTGAACAGAGAGGTCAGTTATTATTCGATATTTAATACTCTTGACGGGACACCGGTCAGGATCGAGGTTGAGAGAGACGGTCAGGAAAAGGTATTCGATGTCACTCCGAAGCTGTCCAAAAAGGATGACGGCAGTGAAGCTTATATGTTCGGGTTCTATCATTCGGCGCCGAGAGTTAAGGGTGGATTTTTTGATACGCTGAAGTATTCGCTGTATGAAGTGAAGTTCTGGATAGCTACGACGATAAAGAGTCTCGGGATGATGATCACCGGAAGGGTAAGTACGGATCAGATCTCCGGTCCAGTGGGGATAGTGAAGCAGGTCGGTGATGTTGTGGAGAAGTCAAAGCCTGAGGGGGTTGCGACTGTCCTGATGAATTTGCTTATATTCAGTATCCTCATCACGGCAAACCTGGGTGTTATGAATCTGTTGCCGATACCCGCGCTGGATGGTGGAAGGCTGCTGTTTTTGATTATTGAGTTGATCATCAGGAGACCGTTGCCTCGCAAAGTAGAGTCATATGTCAATATGGGTGGTTTCATCATCCTTATGGGACTGATGGTATTTATCCTGGCGAATGATGTTATGAAGTTGTTCTGAGATTAGTATGATGCCCGGAGCGCTGATGTCAGGCAACATATATAGGAAGTTCTGCCTATGGCAGAACGACTGAATCTCTAAGCTCGAACTGCGCATTTGCTTGTTCTTGCTAAGAGATTCATGTCTGACGCCGCTCCGGTATATAGAAGCTGATTGAGAATAATTACATACATACGCGGATAAATACTATCAGCTACAGGATGAGAAACAAATATTGTACATATACAAGGGAAAAAGAGTTAAGAGAGGGAAATATTGGACATAAGCAATGGATGAAAGAGTTAAGAGAGGGAAGAGTCATGAAGGGGAAAAGATATGAGAAGGAAGAGTAGGGAAGTTATTATTGGAAATGTCGCGATCGGCGGCGATGCGCCGATCGCTATACAGTCGATGACTAATACGAGGACGGAGGATGTCAGAGCGACGGTTGAGCAGATTTTGTCGTTGGAGCAGGCGGGCTGTGATATCATCAGATGCGCTGTGCCGACGCAGGAGGCGGCAGAGGCACTTTCGGAGATAAAAAAAGAGATACATATCCCGCTGGTTGCAGATATCCACTTTGACTATAAGCTTGCTATAGCTGCCGTGGAGCATGGAGCTGACAAGATCAGGATCAATCCGGGTAATATCGGAAGCAGAGAACGTATACAGGCAGTAGTGGACTGCTGCAAGTCACATGACGTGCCGATAAGGGTCGGCGTCAACTCCGGTTCGCTGGAGAAGGAGCTTGTAGAGAGATACCACGGAGTCACTGCTGAGGGTATAGTAGAGAGTGCTCTTGACAAGGTTGGAATTATAGAGAGCATGGGGTATGATAAGCTCGTCATAAGCATAAAATCGTCGGATGTTATGATGTCGATAAAGGCGCACGAGCTGCTTGCAAAGAAGACAGATATTCCGTTGCATGTGGGCATAACCGAAGCGGGTACGGTGTTCAGGGGAAGCATAAAATCCTCGGTAGGCCTCGGTGTTATATTGTATCAGGGCATAGGAGATACTATCAGGGTTTCACTTACCGGTGATCCTGTCAAGGAGGTTTTGGCAGCAAAGGAGATACTCAGGTCCCTGGGCTTAAGAAAAGGCGGTATAGAGGTCGTATCGTGCCCGACCTGCGGCAGGACTCAGATCGATCTGATAGGGCTTGCGGAACAGGTTGAGGAACTTGTAAGTCACTATGATGACAAGGATCTCAAGGTTGCAGTTATGGGTTGCGTCGTAAACGGTCCAGGAGAAGCGAGAGAGGCTGATCTGGGTGTCGCCGGAGGTATCGGTGAGGGTCTTTTATTTAAACATGGAGAGATCATCAAAAAGCTTCCGGAGGATCAATTGTTGAAAGCACTTGAAGATGAGATAGAGAAGTATTGAACTTTAGGGTTTGGAGGAGATCTGATTGGATTCATTGAATGTAAGCTTTTTTGAGGTTTTTGATGAGATAGATATGGACAGTAAGCTGTACCATTTATTTTCATCTGTGCGCGTTAAAAAAGTATCGGCATCAGAAGCAAAGAAGATTGCAGTGATAGAGGCCGAGAGCAATGAGATAATTTCCCGAAGGGATATCGAGAAGGTTGAGATGGCATTAAAGAAGCAGCTGTTCAGCAGTACGCCGTATCAGCCTGTTCTTCGTATACGGTTTATTTCTATGATAGATTCGCTTGCAAAGCTTTTTAAGTCGTATGAAAAGGAGCTTATAAACGAGTTCAAGCTGTACCATCCCGTCGAGTATAATGCTTTCTGTGTCAACGGTTTTGAGGTCGAGGATGACAGCACCATATGTATAACATGTGAGGATTCTGCGGTTTCTCATGATCGTTCGGGGGATATGGAAGCTCTTTTGGTTTCTTATATGAGGAATCGTTTTGACAGGCAGATAAGAGTTCGGTTTAGGTATGTTGAACCGAAGAAGAGAAAGAAAACGCCTGATTACGAGGTGTACACTGTCGAAACGCGAGAAACAAGTGATTCACGGGAGCATACGGAGGATATACATCACCAGGAACGCGGTGAGCATATGGACTCTCAGGCAGCGATGGCTGAGACGGATGCTGAAAAAGAGCACAGAATAAACGACAAAAAGTATTCCGGTAAGAATAAAAAGAAAAGAAATGCACCCGAGCCGGGACTGGTTTACGGCAGGAGTGTTGAGGGTGAGACGACTGCGATCGTCGATCTTTTTGACGGAGTCGGTGAGGTTGTGATCGATGGTATGATCAGCAAAACAGAGGTCAGAAATACCAAAAAAGAAAACCTCCTTTTGCTCATCTATACCGTAACTGATTTTACTGAT
>JAFSTZ010000405.1 GCA_017445525.1 Eubacterium sp. | reverse complement strand
CTTGCTTGGTTATGTTTGTGTGTTGCCGATAATCCATTCGGCAGTGATTAATATCGGCAAATGAAATACAGATATTTGCCGATAAATATTATTTATATGTGATATATCGGCAAATCGGTTTGAGTTTTGCCGATTTAATACGATTAAGAGCTTTGTATCGGCAAAATATGATTTGGAACTTGCCGATATAAACCCAAAAACACCTAAAGGAGAAAACTTATGAAATATGGATTGAATGATGAACTTAATGAAAGGTTAGAGTTTCTGTCTGGTATTAATTCAAAGATCAAAGAGAAAATCGATAATTATCCCGGTGGAAGAATCAGGATAAAGAAAAGTAAGAACGGCTTGTATTTTTATCAATCGGTTGGCGGTTCACACGAAAAATATATCAGGAAAAATGATCTGAATACAGTGCAGAGAATGATTCAACGTGATTATCTGGAAAAAGTGTATAAGGTTTCTCAACATGAAGAGGATGTTATCAGGAGATTTATCAGGGATTATCCCGAATTGATTCTTGAAAAAGTCATTGATACTATCCCGGATGAAAGAAAAAAATTTATTAATCCTATAGTTATTCCTGACGAGCAATATGTCCGTCTTTGGATGGATGTTCCTTATACTCCAAAAGGATTTGCCAAGGATGTACCATTCTTTATAACAAAGAAAGGTGAACGTGTCCGTTCCAAGTCGGAGATGATAATAGCTGACAGACTTCTGGATAATGGTATTCCATATAAGTATGAGTGTCCGGTGGTTGTCGGTGACAATGAGATAATCCATCCGGATTTCACGATCCTGAGGGTCAGGGACCGTAAGATAATATACCATGAGCATTGCGGCAAGATGAGTGATCCGGGATACGTGGAGGATATGATGGAAAGATCGATCAAGTATTCTCTGGCGGGGATAATCCTTGGAGACAGGTTATTCTATACTTTTGAGTCTTCGAAAACTCCCCTCGATGTGAGAGTGCTGGATAATATGATCAGATGCAACTTCATGTGAAAATGATCCGCAGGATAGATCTAAGGCGCGTTCTTTTAGGCCATGTCCGTGTTTTTGTTATCTGCGATCTCGATGTCGTAATAGGGGTGCTGCAGTCTGTTGACGAAGAATCTCTCTGATAACGGCTTGTCGTAGACGAAGGACTGGAAAAGGTTACAGCCGCACATCATGAGATCGTCAGCCTGCTTTTGTGTTTCGACACCTTCGCAGATGACCTTGTAGCCGAGGATATTGGCGAGATTGATCATGTCGGCTGCAATGATGCGTCCTTTCGGATCGTCAGGGTCAAATCTGTCGGCGCTGATCTTAACATATCGCGCTTCCATATCGTGCAGAAGCGTGAGGGTGGACTGACCGGTGCTGAACTTGTCAAGAGTAACAAGGATGCCGGCTTCGCTCAGTGTACGGCTTACATCTTTGAGGATAGGCATTCTCTGTGTGAAGTCAGGCTCTGAAAACTCGATGCCGATAAGACTATGGTCGATGCCGTATCTGTCGATGACTTCAAGGATGTTGTCGGCGATAAGGGAATTGAATAGATGG
>JAFSTZ010000048.1 GCA_017445525.1 Eubacterium sp. | reverse complement strand
TCGTAGAGGACCTGATCCGCCAGTCCCAAGGCGTGCAGGGTTGATGCGAGCGCTTGCCCATACTGCTGATCCTACATCTTTGCATGTATGTCAGACTGAAAAATCATATCCTGCACCAGTGCAGGAGCGGCGTTCGGTGCGTATTCTGAACAGACTTCATATGTCTGAGAAGAATACGCACCCGAACATCAGCGCTCCGACCCTTTGTATACATAATGAATTTCCCCCTTGACATCAACCCAAACAGATGGTATACTATCACAGTATGTGACAAAACGAGTGACTCCGAAGCCGCTCGGCGAGGTCAGATTCCTATGCTGGATTATCATCCGGCGTGGACACCAAAGCCGGCGTGTCCGTTTGTCATGAAAAATCAAATAGGAGGTGCAGTTATGTACGCAATCATCAAAACCGGTGGTAAGCAGTACAAGGTAGAAGAAGGCGATATCATCAGAGTTGAGAAGCTTTCCGCAAAGGAAGGTGAGGAGATCGTCCTTGACCAGGTGCTTATGATCGGCGACAAGACAGTAAAGATCGGTGATCCCACAATCTCAGGTGCTTCTGTAAAGGCAACTGTTATGGGAGAGGGCAAGGAGAAGAAGGTTATCGTATACCGCTACAAGCCCAAGACCGGATATCACAAGAAAAACGGTCACAGACAGCCGTACACACAGTTAAAGATTGATCAGATCATAGCATGATTCGTGTGGTTATCGGAAAGCATGACGGATATATCTGTTCATACAGGATTTCCGGACATGCAGGCTATGCAGACCAGGGTAAAGATATTATATGCTCAGCCATGTCTATGATAGCCATAAATACTGCCAATTCTTTATCTGCCATTGCAGATGAGACGTTTGATGTATCTCAGGATGATGATTCGGGGCTTCTGGAAGTAAGATTTGACCATAGGCCGAACGAAAAAGCCGAAACTCTTCTTGATTCACTGGAACTCGGAGTTCAGGGAGTTATAGATCAGTACGGCAACGAGTTTGTCAGCCTGACATATGTGCATGAAACACCAGCAGAGAAACAGTGATAGATGATTTTTGTGTTTTAGAATGGAGGAAATGATCATGATTAAGATGAATCTTCAGCTTTTTGCTCATAAAAAAGGTATGGGTTCTACCAAGAACGGTCGTGATTCCGAGTCAAAGAGACTTGGAGCAAAGCGTGCTGACGGACAGTTTGTACTGGCAGGAAACATCCTTTATCGTCAGCGTGGAACAAAGATCCATCCCGGAACGAATGTAGGTATCGGCGGAGACGATACTCTGTATGCCAAGATAGACGGCATCCTTCGTTTTGAGCGTAAAGGACGTGACAAAAAGGTTGCAAGCGTTTATCCTAAAGAGGGCTGAGACAGGTCTATGTAAACGCTGATCAAGTGGTTTATCCGGCTGACAAGACTTATGTTTTGTCAGCCTTTTTTCACACATTGAGATAAAGAGGCAGGTTACAACCTATAGGAGATTAGTCAGATGGCTTTTTCAGACAAGGTTACTATACGTATAAGATCCGGAGACGGCGGAGACGGACATGTCAGCTTTCGTCGTGAAAAATATGTTGCAAACGGCGGACCGGACGGCGGTGACGGAGGTCGCGGCGGTGATCTGATATTTGAGGTCGATCCGGGGCTGAACACTCTGAGCGATTTTCGATATCAGCAAAAGTTTTTTGCAAAAAACGGTGAGCCGGGCGGAAAGAGACGTTGTCATGGTGCCGACGGAGATGATCTGGTTGTCAAGGTGCCACCGGGAACCATAGTTCGTGAGGCTACTACAGGGCAGGTCATCACCGATATGTCTTATGAAAACACCCGTGAAGTGATACTCAAGGGTGGTCGTGGCGGTAAAGGCAATATGAACTATGCCACACCGACCATGCAGGCTCCGAAATATGCTCAGCCCGGTAAACCCGGTATAGAACTCACGGTTATCCTCGAATTGAAAGTGATCGCCGATGTCGGTCTGGTCGGCTTTCCTAACGTCGGCAAGTCGACACTTTTATCCAGAGTATCCGCGGCAAAGCCAAAGATCGCCGACTATCACTTCACTACGCTCAATCCGAATCTCGGAGTTGTCGATCTTGAAGGTGCCAACGGATTTGTTATGGCTGATATCCCCGGTCTTATCGAGGGCGCGGCAGATGGAGTCGGACTGGGGCATGATTTTCTGAGACATATTGAGCGCACGAGAGTTATAGTTCATGTTGTAGATGCGGCTTCCGTAGAGGGCAGGGATCCTATCGTAGATATAAATACCATCAACAGGGAGTTGAGTGACTATGATGAGGAACTTGCCAAGAGACCTCAGATCATCGCTG
>JAFSTZ010000404.1 GCA_017445525.1 Eubacterium sp. | reverse complement strand
TCATCGATATCGATCTTGACACCGGTTCTCTCGATAAGAGCATTGATAGTCTTACCGCGCTGACCCACAACATCACCGATCTTCTGAGGATCGATCTGGATCTGCATGATCTTCGGCGCGTAAGCATTTACCTCCGGTCTTGGCTCAGCGATAACCGGCTTCATGATCTCATCGAGGATATAGATACGAGCCTCTCTGGTACGCTCGATAGCCTGCTCAACTATCTGACGTGTCAAACCGTGGATCTTGATATCCATCTGGATAGCTGTTATACCCTTGTGGGTTCCGGCAACCTTGAAGTCCATATCGCCGAAGAAATCCTCAAGTCCCTGAATATCAGTGAGAATGAGATAATCATCATCGGTCTCACCGGTCACAAGTCCTACAGAAATACCCGCTACAGGAGCCTTGATCGGGACACCGGCAGCCATAAGTGAAAGAGTCGAAGCACAGATACTTCCCTGCGATGTAGATCCGTTTGACTCAAGTATCTCGGACACGGTACGGATCGTGTAAGGGAACTCAGCCTCTGACGGAATAACAGGAGCAAGCGCTCTCTCAGCCAAAGCTCCGTGGCCGATCTCACGACGTCCCGGCCCTCTCGAAGGTCTGGTCTCGCCAACTGACCATGACGGGAAATTGTAGTGATGGATATATCTTTTTGTTGTCTTTGCAAGATCAAGTCCGTCAAGCCTCTGCTTCTCTGAAAGCGGTGCCAATGTTGTGATATTCAACACCTGTGTCTGACCGCGCTTGAAAAGTCCGGAACCGTGAACCGTAGGAAGGATATCAACCTCTGCGGAAAGCGGACGGATCTGCTTGATATCACGGCCGTCAGGACGCTTCTGATCCTTGAGGATCATCTTACGAACTGTCTTTTTCTGGAACTGATATACAGCCTCATCGATATACGGGATCCAGTCATCATGTGTTCCGGCATATCTCTCCTCGAGACGATCCTTGATCACGCGGATGTTTGCCTCTCTATCCTGCTTAACATCGGTAAATACTGCCTCTTCCATAGCTTCCGGAGTGATAAAGTCAACCATATCCTGGAACATATCTCCCGGGAAGTCAAAGTGAACATACTCATGTTTTTCTTTGCCGCACTCAGCAACGATGGTATCAAAGAACTTTATGATCTCACCGTTCAGATCATGTGCGCCATAGATAGCTTCGATCATCTTGTCCTCGGGAACCTCATTGGCTCCTGCCTCGATCATGATGACCTTTTCTCTGGTTGATGCAACCGTAAGAGCCAGATCGGAGACCTCTCTCTGCTCGGCAGTCGGGTTGTATACAAGCTGTCCGTCAACAAGTCCTACCTGAGTTGCAGCGATAGGTCCGTCAAACGGAATATCCGAAACAGATGTTGCAAGTGCAGAACCAAGCATAGCCAGAAGCTCAGGAGCGCAATCCTGATCAACATCCATAACCACGTTCTCAAGTGTTACGTCATTTCTGTAATCCTTCGGGAAAAGCGGACGCATAGGTCTGTCGATGACACGACATGTCAAGATGGCATTATCCGAAGGCTTGCCCTCACGACGTGTGAATCCGCCAGGGATCTTGCCAACGGCATACATTTTTTCATGATACTCAACACTTAACGGGAAAAAGTCGATCCCCTCTCTCGGTTTCTCGGATGCAGTGGCTGTTGAGAGTACCACCGTATCACCATAGCGCATAAATGCAGCGCCGTTTGCCTGAGCTGCTACACGCCCGATCTCCACTGTCAGCGTGCGTCCTGCAAGCTCCATACTGTAAGTCTTGTACATTTTATTTCCTCCCTTGTCACAAACTTATAATATTATAAATGAAATGAACGCAAAAATCAAGGATATTTTTGTTTATATCACAATTCATCTCCGGGATATGAATACTCATCATCACCCCAGGTAAGTACCATATCATGAAAAACCGGCACTCTCATAAGTCCCGCGCCGAACAGATACGCTCTGTCTCTCTCCGGAATCTCATTCAATGCCTTCCAGCAGATACCGACTATCGACTGCTCATCCTCGGAGAGCTCCGGATCGCATCCGGTTTCGGGAACCGCATCATCGGGAATCTCAACCAGATAAGTGAACACCCTGCTCACACCATCCGGCTTATATTCAACTGCCAACGGTCTCAGTATCCTGCCGTCGACAAGCGCTTCTTCTTTCAACTCTCTGACGGCAGCCTCCTCCGGAGTTTCACCATCCTCAACTCCGCCTCCGGGCAGGTTGAAAAAATCACGTCCGCGCATCCTGTGCTCAACCATGAGTATCCTTTCGCCGCGACACACCAGACACTGACCGCGGTCTCTTTTTGTCTTGTTCATATCATCGTTCATCCGCAATCATCCTTTCCCGACCAAATAGAAAAAAAGCACTCCGCTACGACAGACAGCTTAGCATAACTGCCGAAGGAAGTGCCCAAAAGTCATTACTTTCTGAGTCCGAGCCTCTCTATAAGCTCACGATACCCTTCAAGATCAGTCT
>JAFSTZ010000403.1 GCA_017445525.1 Eubacterium sp. | reverse complement strand
TTATTCTTACTGCCATTTTTATCCCTCCTTCTGAAAATGATTTCAGAGGAGTGACTTAAACTCCTTCTCTCCATCCCTGTCATGGATATATCTTATGATCTCTTCGCCGGGATGATGCTCATGCTCCGATAATACATGAAGATTATCCGCAAACCGGACATCCTCCGGAAAATCCCGATAGCTGCCAAACTCTCCACCATACATCAAGAGAACGTATGATGAGATCCGACGGTTGCTTATAATAGGACTATCCGCCCTCGAAGATACCCGAAGATTCTTCTGATCCGGCACGGTCGGGTATACAAGCTCCCTTTCGGCTGAGTATGATAGACCTGCTTCTCCACCGAATCTGTTATTATCCGAAAAAACGCGCACTGAATCCGCTTCCGCCCAAAACACGGAAACGATAAACATCATGGCTATGATTAAAGATATAATACGCTTTTTCAATTTATATGTCCTCTGTCACTTTATCCCATGTCATGCTGCCCCGCAGCCTGCCAGCAGCAGGATGAGAGGCGAGTTCCAGTAGATCGCAACCTCGTTGGTCGAGTAGCTCTGGTCGACATCGGCGTAGCACTTTGCGGGCGCCCGGCCGACAAAAACAGTCTTGGCGTAGGGATCTTCCAAGCCGCTGTTCGGACCGCCGGCGAGCATGCCGGGCACGGCCTTTCCTACAACCTGGGATGGTCTGTGGTGCGGATGTTCTGTCGGCGTCTCACCAAAGCCGGTCACAAAACAGTATCCACAGGCGTTTCTGCCGAGGAGGTAGTCGAGCTGCCACATCGCCATCTGCCTGTTCTCAGTCGTTCCGTTGATCCTGTCGACCATATTGAAAAGTACTCCGTCACCCGCGATACCGAGATTTGATCCCCACTCATACTCATCCATACGATTGATACGATATGCTGTTATCGTATTTTCTTTTATGTTTCCGATGGTCTCACCGACCTTCTTGTTCATGGCGTCCCTTATCGCCTTGACCGCCGACGGACTTGCCTTCTCAAGCTTCGGATCGGTCAGAGCTGCATATGTTCCGTACATGCCCATCTCAGTCCAACCGAGCCCGCGCATGTTCGCCGGATCATCGGAGTATGTCTCTATAAATGATATGAGCGACTTATCTCCGGTAGTTTTGTATAGCTCACATGCAGCCCAAAAACGCTCGTCCAGATCCTGTTCATCGGGGTACTCTCCGGTCACGATGCCGTCAGGATTTTTATGCCCCTTTGCTTTGGGATTGGCCGCCAGATACTTCCAGGTTTTCTTGGCTGCCTTTATGTATTTATCCGCTGCCACTTTCAGCGACTTGACTCCGGATGCGGCAAATATCCTCGATGCCAGCGACATCACTCCGACAAAATCTCCCGCTGCCGTTGTCGATGTAAATGACAGCACGAGATCGTCCTTCTCATCCTCCGGCATGCATGTCTCCGGGAAGTTCTTGCAGGTAACCTTGGAGTAGATCTTGCCTTCCTTGTCCTGCATCTTCAGCATCCAGTCAAGCTCGTACTTCGCCTCCTGGAGCAGATCATCCACTCCGTCTCCGCTCTCAGTCGTGCCGATATCGTCCACTATTTTTTTATCCTTATAGGTCTCGTATGCGAGAAGCAGGTCCGCTGCCGCCTTGGCACCGGGTGCTACATATCTTCCGTAGTCACCGGCATCGTGCCAGCCGCCGCTCACGTCTACCTTTACATCCTCATCCCAGTAGACATACGCCTTGCCGGTATGACACTTCGCATGAGCGAACTTGCCTCCGTGCTTTTTATCAAGAGCCACTCCGCATCTCTGCATAAACAGCATCTTGACTGCTTTTCTGAAAAGCTCATCGTACACTCCGTCTGCTATCTTGAACTCCGGTGACTCCACTCCGTCCGCAGATACTATCCTGTACTTTCCGGGTGTTTTGAAGTCAGAGAAATCAGCCGTTCTGTCATTCTCCATAGCATAAGGATTGCTGACCACATCTGAGAACTTTCCTGTATAAACAGTCATACCGGTTTTGGTATCCACTATAGTAAAGTCATCTACACCTGCCGCTGCACCGGCAAATACAGCACTCTTTTCTTCATTCGGTAAAAATCCTACCTGGTTCACCCTGATACCCGGTCTTGATGACAGATCTACCGCCTCGACGACATTGCTGGAGTCTGC
>JAFSTZ010000402.1 GCA_017445525.1 Eubacterium sp. | reverse complement strand
GCGACCTGAGGATAACCACTAACTCTGTAAAGCTCTGTATAAGCCTCCATCACATGAAGGTTGGTGTTCATGGTCTTGGCAGCCTCAATACCGTTTTCAGAGAGTTTCTCATTCTCTGCCCATCTGAAATCACGTGTAAAGGACTCCTTGTAACCAAACTCATCATGCATCTCATTCTCAAGGATATCATAGACATCCATGGCACGCATGAGAGCTTTCTCATCGCCCGACGCTTCATAATAAGAAGATATCGCATAAAGAGCCATCGCCTGACAATAAGCGTGCTTCAGGTCCTCAGCAGGAATACCATCCGGAGTTACCGTCCAGAAAAATCCTCCGAACTGATTGTCCCAGAAAGCAGTGTTCAAAAACTCATACGCATGCTTTGCATACTCGAGATAAGTTTCATCCTTAAGAACGGAATAAGCATTTGAAAATGCCCAAAGTATACGTGCATGAAGAATACCCCCTTTAGGAGCATCCTTACGAAGGGTACCATCATAATCCATGCGTCCGTAGAAGCCACCGTTTACCTGGTCGATCATGCTCTCCCAGAACGGAAGTATGTGACCGGTCAGCTCCTCTCTCCGCTCTTCCGTAAGATCCTCAACCATCTCAGAAAACCTCCTTTGTCAGGCGTTATTCCCTAAAACATCGCACTGTCTCAAAGCGAAACAGTGCGATGAAATAAAGCGGTACATCATTCATGACTCCGGCTCATCGTTATATACCTCTATAGAATAATCCTCGAGATCCCAGATAAGTCCGTGACTTCCGAATACTTCATTGAATGCATCAACCATGCCTTTACCTGTAGGCATACCATCCCACATATAAAGATAGATCTCCTCATAAATCTCCTGCTCACAGGAAATATACATCTCTATACCACTGTCTAAAGCCAGTATCTCTTTATATGCTTTATACTTTTCGTCTTCAAAGTCGTCGCCGTATTCTACGCAACCTTCCTCAAAATGCTCCAAAACAGCACCTTTATCGTCTGCCTGCTCGGCCGAAAACAGATACGCATGAAGCTCACGATAGTCTACGTGCACATTATCAAAGTAGAGATTCAGTCCAAATCCCCAACTTCTTTCCCACAGATACGGTGCAAGCGCTACTGCCAACTCCTTTGCAATCTGAAGCTTCTCGTCTCTAGTTCTCTTGACCATGGAAGGCTCCTTCCTGTTGTAAATCTTTTATCGGATCAGGAATCCGAAATCATTCTGCCATCTGGCGAAAGCCTGAGCCTGTTGCTCACGCTGTACATTTTCCTGTCCCTGACTCGTCCTGGTCGGATCTTCCAGATTCTGGAGTATCTCTGTTCTGGTTTCAGCATTTATGTTGTTGTTTGATTCCTCATCAAAGGCGGTATCAATGGCATTCATCGTACGTTCTGTACGCTCGGCACGACCGATGCCCTCCGTGATCTTCTTGTCAGTCTCGTTTACCGACTGAACCTGCTCCTCACGCTTTTCTTCACGATTCTCAATCTCTTTGCGATAATCGTTTCTTGATATCTCGCCGTTGTTTACCATCTGCTGAAGCTGTGCGCTGGTATAGCCTGAATAATTTGTTATATTCTGCTGTTTCTTCTCATCCTCGGACTTGCGCTCTTCATCAACACGATCATCCTGCTTCTCCTGCTCCCTGCGCTCTGCCTGGCGGACGTCCTGCTGTTCCTTGTCGACTTCCTTGTCGGTCATCTCACGAATCTTCTCTTTGACCTTCTGCTGTTCCTCTATCCTCTGCTTGGCAGCATCCTTATCATCTTCGGCTTTCTTGTCCTCATCCTGAGCAGGTCTGATGCCGGTCTGCCCTGCATCTTCCTCACGGGATCTGATGCCCTCCTGCTCCCTCTCAAGACCTTTCTTACTGATCTCAAGGCGGATACCCTCATCAGGCTGAGCCGTGATCGCTGTGTTCTCCTTGCGCATCTCCTCAGCCGCTGACTTACCTGCCTCCTCCTTCTTGACTTCGGTCTTAGCAGTTTCCTTCGCCTGTGCCTCAACGCGATTCTCTACAGAAGCACGATTCACTCCACCGGTCTGAGTACATGTCTTCCCTGCTGCAGCCTGCTCCGTCCTTGGCTGAACTGCGGCACTTCTCTGATTAACACTTATATTTGTCATCCTGACCACCTCGCTCTCCGGTTTTCACCCTCTCAAGCAGCATATCCCTACTTTCATGAAACACACACGAACCGAGTATAGGGCATACCTATACCTATGCTTATTATAACCTAATCAGATACATATGTCAACAGATTTCCAAAAAAAGTCTGTTGCATATTCTATCACACTATGATATACTAAAAGCGTGTTTGTAGCCGGGTTTTTTCATCCGGAACAACGATAGAATGATATATCGGTGTAACCGACAGAAGATTCGGATATGCCGGATAGCCGGCAGCAAAAAGGAGGATATAATGGGGTGTCAACCGGATATCGGTGCCAATACCGTCATAGGCGATAATTTCAAGTGCGGTGAAAACGTTGTTATAAAAAACAATGTCATCATCGAGGATAATGTCTCACTCGGAAACAATGTATACATAGATCATAACTGCATCATAAGAAACGATGTTACAATAGGTGAAGGATCAACCATCGGCGCCGGATGTATCATAGGCGAATATCAGATGGATTTTTTTTGCGATCACAAATATCATAAACACGAGTTGCAGATAGGTAAAAAAGCAATCATACGGAGCGGTTGCATTTTCTACAGTGGTTCAAAAATAGGAGACGGCTTTCAGTCCGGTCATCAGGTTACGATCCGTGAAGAAGCCTCTGTCGGAAATGAAGTAAGCATCGGTACACTGAGTGACATACAGGGACACTGCACTATCGGAAATCACGTCAGACTTCACAGCAACGTCCACGTAGGCATGGCCACCGTAATAGATGATTGCTGCTGGATATTTCCCTATGTTGTTTTTACCAACGATCCCACGCCGCCGTCAAACACATTAAAGGGAGTGCATGTACATTCCTTTGCTATTATAGCAACACACGCACTGATACTCCCCGGAATTGAGATACAGGGCGATTCCCTGATCGGAGCCGGCGCAGTCGTCAACCGGGATGTAGACAGATACCAGGTTGTCGTCGGCAATCCGGGAAAGGCCAAGGGAGATATCCGCGATATCATCAACAGGGATACAGGAGAAAAATACTACCCTTGGCGATATCATTTTGATAGAAATATGCCTTGGAAGGACCTTGGATTTGATGCATGGTTCTCCACGCTGGATGATGATATGAAGATGATGCTTTTGGGCAAGACGGATACCTAAGTGATTCTTAAATAACCGAACAGAATACTTACCTGCTTGACCTGATAGCACAACTCTGAACTATGTATGCATAGTCACTCCTTCTTTCTGTTTTTTATCTTTCTCAACAATGCCATGACATCACCGCGATAAAGTAAAACCATACAACCGGAAACAAGTACTGCTATTCCCACTCCGATAAGCCAGTTATCTGAAAACAGAAATCTCCAGGCAACCATAAACGCCGCCATAATAATCGATGCCATCATAAACCTCCCCGGCATCACCATCAGCTTCATTTTGCAAAGAACGATCACGCATATAATATCCGTAAAAATATACCCGGCCAGAGTTGCCAAAGCGGCACCCTCTATCCCTAAAACCGGGATCAAAAACAGATTTATTATCAGATTCAGGACCGCACCCGATGACAGGATAAACAGATTCGGCCAGGTCTTTTTTATTACTAAAAACTGATTTGCTCCAACCTGGAACAGCATCTGCAAAAGAGGTGCAAGAAAAAGATAAGGAGCAACTGTATATCCTGCCAAATACTCCTCACCGAACAACAGCTTAAACAACGGATAACTCAGTGCACATACAAACGCAGTTGCAATAAAAGAAATCACGCCCAGATATTCAAAGATACGTGAATTGGATCCAACCTGATCATCCTCTTTCATAGTCGCAAAAGAGAAGTACTGCCAGCCGCCTGCAAAAGCCGTATAGATCAGCTGACTGGCGTGACCGAGCTTTGATCCGACAGAATATATGCCCGTTGCACCCGTCCCCATAAAGTTGGTTATCATAACCTTGTCACAGGAATTGAAAACCCAATATATCAAAAAGTTCGGCAGCAAAGGCAGTGCTATAACCAAAAGCTGTTTCAGAAGCTTTTTATCAAAAAGTGAAACCCTGAACCATGTGTGATTCAACGAGAAAAATGTGATTCCCATAACAAATGAAGATATAACAGTAGCAAGAGGAAGCGCAATAATATAATAACCGTTCAACAGAAGCGGTATGGCGATCCCGTAGGACAAAAGCGGTGCAAGTGTGTTGGTAACAAGAAATATTTTTCTTTTATTCTGCATGCGCGTAGGCGCGGAAATCACACTTGTATTGGAGCCGACCAAAGTAGCCGCTGCCGAGAATATAACAACATAAGCATACTGTCTGTCCTGAAAAAACAGATCTGAGATAGGTCCGCGAAAGACTATCATCAACACAAAAACAACGAGCGAAGTGATCATAGTAAAGATCATGGTTGTAGAGCATACCGTCTGCTTATAATGAACATCCTCCTTCTCGAAAAACATACGATACATCGCATCTACCATCCCCATGATAGCGATAGCGCAACCAAACGAAACTATGGTATCCGAAAGATCACTGATCCCGAAGTATGATGTATCCGGCATGATCATGGTGATCAGTGGGATCATGATCAGAGGGATAGCTTTACTGATGATGCCTCCGAGACCATAGACGAGAAAGTTCTCGATAAACAACTTGAATTTATTCATGTCGCATATCCTTTCCATCCAGTCTTTTATATATATTATTGTTTAAAAATGTCTTCGCCAGAGTGGCCTTATATAACCGTGACATGATAAACTCATAAACCAGCCATACCAGATAGCATATCAGATAAATACCAATCACAGATGCTATCAGATGCAGGAAAACAAGAGCTGTATTCCACTCTCCCATGTTCTCATTTCTCAGGAAAAGTATAAATCCCTCATGCATCAGATATACTGTAAATGAAGCCCCCGCAAGCGAATTGATCCACCTTTTGCTCCCCGCATTAAATCCGCGAAATACCAGCAGAAGTTCCGCCGCAAGAAGGATGATGATAGGATTGCAGTAATACCAACAACGCATATAGATAAATTGCGTTCCCATCTTCATCTCTCCGTATGCCCACACGACAAGAATTATAAGATATAAACAAACTCGCAGAATACTGCCCCGCCTATCTGAATCACGCAGATAAGCACCAATAAGATATACCAATGAAAAATTGATGATAGAGTAACCCATCATGCTTCCG
>JAFSTZ010000401.1 GCA_017445525.1 Eubacterium sp. | reverse complement strand
TCAAGTATCCTCCTTCCGGCAGTCGTATGAGTCTTCATGATCTCAAACTCTTCCTTGGTAAGCTTGCCGGGTTTGTTCAGCACATCATCAGGGATATGTATCTTTCCGATATCGTGAAGCGGAGCAGATCTCACCACATCCGACTTAAACTTGGGCGTGATCTTATGCGGATAATAACCCTTTTTTTCAAGTCCCTCAACTATGATCTTTACATAGGTGGCAGTTTTCTGTACATGCGCGCCGGTATCCGAGTCGCGGCTCTCGACCATAACCGCCATGGTGATGATCAAGCCGTCCTGCATCTTTGCGGTGGAGTCTGACAGGCGTCTGATACTGCGCATCTGCTCTGCCTGATTCTTGGTCATGGTGCTTGCAGTCTTATACAGATTCTCTATTTCGTCACCGGTATGGATATCCAGTTGTCTGAACTCCCTTACACCCTCATCGGTTTCTCTCTGCGTAGCAGAACTGTTCGAAAGCTTCTCCATACATCTCGCTATGGCATCGATGGGACTTATGATATGATGGTAGGTAAGCCATACCGTGAATACACATAACAATACGAAAAATCCCATAAAGATCGTGATCATCTCAGTCAGAAAGCTCCGGCTGTCCGCATTAAGATCCTTCATATCCACGTCAGCTCCCACATAGCACACACATCTTCCAGAAGAATCATGAACCGCCCTGTAACATGTCAACAGTTATCCGTACTGATCTTCCGTTATGATCGGATCGATATCGTTGCCTGCCAGAAGAGCCGGAATATAATCCTTAAATCCCTCATCAAACTCTATGACCGTTCCTATATCCTCCCCCTCTGTGTCAGGCGAATCGATATCAAAGACGACATGACATCCGTCTTCCTTTATCTGATAGACATATAAAAATGTAATCTCCGATGAACTGTCGTATATTTTCTCCAAAAGACGTTTGGTCTCTTTGTAGCTTTTTGTGTTGCCGCCGGTTGTCATATACTCACCCACACGATCTCCGTCGATAACACTTGATGCGAGGATCGTTGTTCCCATAGCGAGCTGAGTGTGATCCTCGATAGTCCTGCGCCTGAAAACATCCATACTGATCAGTGAGCAGGTGATCGCTATCGTACCAAGTGACAGAATCAGCACCATCAAAACCTTAAAACGCAAAGAAACCCTGCGGACTTTCTTTGTTGTGACTTTCTCGTCCACAGAGTTTGGGTTCTGCATCCACGTATGTAAACCAAAAAAGCCATGATATTTATCCGGGATAAAATGTACTATGATCAGAGCGAGCACAACTACGACGACCTTGTCTGCCAGATCAACTATCAGGCTTGATATAAATAAAGACGCACCCTCTCCCACCAGTCCGGTCTGATATATAAAATCACCCAGAAACTGACTGCTGTTGGTTGCGCCTTTTATAAACCACGGTATGAGCGATCCCAAAGCTCCTCCGATAAAACCAAAGCAAAGGAGCATACCGATCACACCACGAACTTTTTTATGCCATCCACGATGTGCAAAAAATGCGGCAACTACCGCTATGAGTACATTTACAATTCCATAATACACCGACACGGGTGTCATGATCGACTTGATAATGTTAGTTGTAAATCCGACTGCAACACCGGGCAGATATCCACCCAATATCGCTATGATAACCGTACCCAGTGTATCCAGATACAGGGGCAATTCCAAAACGGACATAACATAACTCAGCGTTATATTCAATACAACACCGACAACGCACATTAACAACGCTATTATGTTTGATCCCTTTTGAGGATTACCCCTGTTTACGGATTTTTTCATCTAAGTTTTCCCGGAACTATTTTAGCTCATACTTTGACAAACTGTCACGGATCGTTGATGAGTATCTGTTGAGATCCTCTGATACACTCGCGATATTTCTTGTCTGCTCGCGGAGCGCATTGTTCTCTCCGACGATCTGATCACTGAGTCCCAGAACCTCACTGATCGAGGAAGCCTGCTCTTCTGTAGAGGCCGCATTCGACGAAGCCACCTCGTTGATCCTTTCGATACCGTCCGTGATATCCACGATACCTCTGGTCGCCTTGTCGACATCCTCATGGATCTGATCAAATGACTTGTTGGCTACCTTGACGCCTTCAACACAGGCCTCGGTATCCTTGACGCACGACTCTGCATTTCTATTTATATCCTCGATATTCTTGGTGATACCGGAGATCAGCTGACGTATCGTCTCTGTCGCATCGGTAGACTGCTGAGCCAGCACGCCGACCTCAGAAGCAACTACCGCAAAGCCCTTGCCCTGCTCACCTGCTCTGGCTGCCTCTATCGATGCATTCAGTGAAAGCAGGTTTGTCTGCTCTGATATTGCATTGATCGTATCCGTGATACCGGTTATCTCCTCGATCGATTTGGCTGTCATACGGATGATATCAGCCAGCTCGTCGATGTTCTGTCCCAGTATAGTTACACTGTTTGTTACGCGGGACATCTCTTCTCTTCCGGATGCCGATGACTCAAGCATCGTCTCACACAACTCTCTTACATCTTCTGCGCTGCCCATCAGATCACTGGAAGTAGATGCAAGATCTGTCGCCGAATGTGCCACATCCTCTATAGAGCGACTCATCGCATTCAGCGTTTCATTTAACCTCTCTATAGAGTCTCCCTGAGACTGATTTGCCGATGACAGATTCTGAGATACCTCGAAACACTGACTCGCACTGTCGCTCATCGATTCGGAGATATCTGTCATATCGGAAAGCGTGGAGCGCATGCCGTCGATGTATGTATTCATCCTCTCACTAAGTGTCGTTATCTCGTTATTGCCGGTAGGAACAAGTGTCACTGTGAAATTACCGTCACTGATATCCGTTACTCTCTCGGTAACTCTTGCAACCGGGTTGATCATCCTCGATATCAGCACAAACATCACGATGGCAAGTAACAGCAACAGACCTATGGCAACAGCGATCGTTATGATAAGGTTGCGAACGATGCTGTCCGACATAAATGAATACGGAACCGCCGAAACCATGATCCATGATGTACCTTCGATATCAGTAGCCGCATACATCATCTTGCCGTCATCCGTCGATGCGGTCTGAACTTTATCGGCAGTGATGGATTTCTCGGTATTCAGTGTGTCGATCACCGTGCTGAGTCCCTGCATGATAGGATCCTGAGCCTCATTGACCTTCTGGCCTGTTATATCTCCGGCGCTTGCAAGAAGGATATCCTTGGTCTCTTTATTTATCAGATAATACTTTGCATCCTCCGAGCTTGATATAAATGATGCTATCCTCTCAGATACCTTATCGAAGTTGATATCACTACTGAGAACCACCTTGTCTCTGAGCATGGTCGAGCAGGCAAGACATGTCTTACCGGTCGAAGCATCTACGTATGGATCTGAAGTGTAGATCTCTCCATTTTTCTCGAGAGCACCTATATACCACGGTCTG
>JAFSTZ010000047.1 GCA_017445525.1 Eubacterium sp. | reverse complement strand
TAAGGCACCATCTGAAGCATAATCTCTGGAGGCCCGACTCGACTATAGTATTTGTCGGATATCAGACTGCCGGAACTCTGGGACGGGCTCTTCTGGAAGGACTTGAGGAGGTCAAGCTTTTCGGAGAGATGATCGAGGTCAAGGCAAAGATAACAAAGCTGAACGGAATCAGCGGACATGCCGATGTGAACGGTCTTATGAAGTGGGTGGAGTCATTTACGGAGAGACCCCCGAAGAGAGTGTTTGTCGTACACGGCGAGGACAGTGTGTGCACGGGGTTTGTAAAGAAACTTGAGGAGCATGCATTTATAGCCTGTGCCCCGTACTCAGGAACAGAGTTTGATGTGATAAAAGGTGAGTTTATCAGAGAGGCTGAGCCGGTACTTGCTGAGAAGAAACGCGCTGCATCAAAGAGAGCCTCGGATGTATTCTCGAGACTTCTTACTGCAGGACAGAGGCTGCTTTCAGTTATACGTAAAAATGAGGGCCTCAGCAATAAAGACACTGCAAAGTTTACCGACCAGATCAATTCACTTTGTGATAAGTGGGATAGGTGAGTGTTTTGAAAAAGATTATGGTACCTGTTATCCTCACTTTGATCGTACTTGCCGGTCTTACCGCGGGAGCGTATTTTCTGCTCAAGGGATCCGGTGAGGATAAAAGTGAGTTTGATGTCAGAAGAAGAGATGAGCAGAGCGATCAGCTCGATGAACATGCTTACAGATATGATACTGATCAGTTGGCGATAGAGCTTGTACGTGAGGGCGATCATAAAAATGTTTTGAACTTTGAAGACGGAGACATCTTTTCCGTTGATCACAGTAAGGATGCAGCTGAACGACTTTACAGATTAAAGCGCAGGATGAATCCTACATTTGAGGAACCGCTGATAGCATACAATCCTTTTGGGACGAGTCCGAATACATATTATTTTTATTTTAAAACTACCGGAAGATGTATGATAAAGTACACGGTGACGGTAGCAGATGAAAAGATCCCCGATCACATAAGATACGTGAACAACGGGAAACCGAAAAATCTCACTATGGAGCATGAGTTTGCCGTGGGCGGACTTGTTCCCGGTATGACCAACTATATCATACTTGATATGCTGGATGAGACAGGCTCTCACAGACAGGATATAACTTATAAGGTCGATGTTCCGGAGGCTCCTCAGCTCTCATCGCTTCATACCGAAAGAGGTAAGAGCGGACTGAGACTGCAAAACGGTTTATTTTTCGTGATGCCGAAGAACGATAAGCAGATCTATCTGTATGATAATATAGGTAATCTGAGAGGGATCATGGCTACCGAGAGCGGTCACGGAAGTAGGATTTTTCAGACAGATGACAATCTGACATATATGGTTTCTCCCAAAAAGGTTGCAAGGATCACTCCTTTGGGAGAGGTAGACGGTATAGCTGTATTTGATACGGATGCTGAGATCATAGATATATCCTATGACGGTTTCAACAATGTGTTTGCACTTGTCATCGATAAAAACGGGTACAGTATACTCAGAGCATCCATGGAAGGCGGCCCTACAACATCCATATATAAGTTTGATAAGGGTGTGATCCCGACATCGATATCTGATGTCTCTGCGGGGAATCTGTATATATCGACTTCATCCCCGGCAGGTATCATGAGACTTGACGGACTGATCAGTCAGAAGCCGAGAGTAGGTCTTGTCATCGGCATCAAATCCGAATGGAAGAAAACATCGGTGAAGAAAAAGGTTAAGGATCCTACCGTTACACCCAAGCCTTCTGAGGATGAAGAGAAGGATGCAGATGGAACAGATGCCGGCGGAGATGCGTCGCAGACAGGTGATGCCGAAGAAGATACACCTGAAACAAAGGCCGCTGACGATGAGGGTGAGGATGATGAAGCAGATAAAGAAACAGAGGAAGGTGAAACTGACGGATCGGATGATGATACATCCACATCCGAGATCATACCTCTCGACGGATGGGATATGGAGAACACTCTGCTGACGCTTACAAGGGATGAGTCGGACGGAGTCAGGGATACGCTTACGTTTACCGTCAAAAAGGACAGAGTGATCCATGCGATCAAGCTGTTTATAGATGGAAAGGACAAGAAAAAGCCGGCAACAATCCTTTTCGACAAGGAAACCGAGTTTGACGGCAAAGTGACTGCTGCCTGGGGAGACAGAGGAAGCTCTGTTATAGTCAACAAGACGAGAGGAAGATATGAGGAGAGGGATGAAGATTTCAAGGTGACAAAAAGCTTTGCTTTTTCAAGCGAGCTTGACGGAGTGTGGAAGTACAGTCTGGATAAGATGTGCTTTTACTGACAGATGGTAACTCGGGTATTATACCCATAAAATATCACAAACCATAGGAGGTTGTAAAATGAAGTTTTTTGTAGACACAGCGAAAATCGAGGACATCAAGAAGGCTGAAGAGATGGGAGTTATATGTGGTGTTACTACCAATCCGTCCCTTATCGCTAAGGAAGGAGGCAGATCACAGGAAGAAGTATTAAAGGAGATAGCAGATATCGTTGACGGACCGATCAGCGGTGAGGTTAAGGCAACTACTACAGATGCGGAAGGTATGATAGCAGAGGGAAGAGAGATCGCCAAGCTTCATCCGAATATGGTAGTCAAGATCCCGATGACCATTGAGGGACTCAAGGCTACAAAGGTACTTGCATCTGAGGGTATCAAGTGCAATGTTACATTGATCTTCTCTGCAAACCAGGCACTTCTGGCTGCAAGAGCAGGAGCAGCATATGTATCACCGTTTTTGGGACGTATGGATGATATCTCCAACCCGGGTATCGATCTGATCGAGCAGATCTCTACTATTTTTGCAAACTATCCGGAGATCAAAACTGAGATCATCGCTGCAAGTGTACGTAATCCTATCCATGTTATCGACTGTGCTTTGGCAGGAGCGGATATCGCAACAGTTCCGTACAGTGTTATCGAGCAGATGACTAAGCATCCGTTGACTGATATCGGTATCGAGAAGTTCCAGAAGGATTATATCGCGGTATTTGGAAAGTGATCAACTCACATAGGAGGTTATGTTTCATATGGACATAAATGAATTAAAGAAAAAGGCCGTAGAGGTCAGGAAGGGTGTCATCGTAGGAACGCATGCAGCGAAGTCGGGACATCCGGGCGGTTCCCTCTCGGCAGCAGATATTTTTACTTATCTGTTTTTTGAAGAATTGAATATCGATCCGGCCAATCCCGATAAGCCTGATCGTGACAGGTTTGTACTGAGTAAGGGACATACCGCACCGGGATACTATGCAGCTTTGGCGAACAGAGGATTTTTCCCGGTGAAGGATTTAGAGACACTGAGACATACAGGATCTTATCTTCAGGGACATCCTGATAAAAAGCATATCCCCGGTGTTGATATGTCATCGGGTTCTCTTGGACAGGGTATCTCGGCCGCAGTAGGTATGGCTCTTTCAGCGAAGCTTTCGGGTGACAGTTATCGGGTATATACACTTCTCGGTGACGGAGAGATCCAGGAGGGACAGGTTTGGGAGGCTTCTATGTTTGCAGCTTCCAGAAAGCTTGACAACCTGACCGTCATAGTTGACAACAACAATCTTCAGATCGACGGTTCCGTGGATCAGGTATGTTCGCCTTATCCTATCGATGAGAAGTTTAAAGCATTTGGTTTCCATGTGATCTGCATAGACGGCAACGACATGGATCAGATCAAAAAAGCGTTTGATGAAGCAAAGACTGTCAAGGGAAAGCCAGTTGCTATCATAGCGAAGACCGTTAAGGGCAAGGGCGTTTCATTTATGGAGAACCAGGTTGGATGGCACGGCAAGGCTCCGAACGATGAGGAGTTTGAGAAAGCCATGGCAGAGCTTGAGAAGGCAGGAGGTGAGATCTGATGAGTGATGTGGTTAAGATAGCTACCAGAGACAGCTATGGTAATGCTTTAGTGGAGCTTGGCAAGGCTCATGATGATCTCGTGGTCCTTGATGCCGACCTTGCAGCAGCAACCAAAACGGGGACTTTTAAAAAGGAGTTTCCGGACAGGCATATCGACTGTGGTATCGCCGAGTGTAACATGATGGGTATCGCGGCAGGTATCGCAACGACCGGAAAGGTTCCGTTTGCTTCGACATTTGCGATGTTTGCAGCCGGAAGAGCATTTGAGCAGGTCAGAAACTCTATAGGATATCCTCAGTTAAATGTAAAGATCGGAGCGACACATGCCGGCATCTCAGTTGGAGAGGACGGAGCAACACATCAGTGTAACGAGGATATCGCTCTTATGAGGACTATCCCGGGTATGACTGTTATAGTTCCGAGTGATGATATCGAGGCCAAGGCAGCAGTTTTTGCAGCTTATGAGCACAAGGGACCGTGCTATCTCAGATTCGGTCGTCTCGCAGTGCCTGTGATAAATGACAAACCTGATTATAAGTTTGAGCTTGGCAAGGGTGTTGTGCTCAGGGAAGGAAAGGATGTGACCATTATCGCATCGGGACTTCCGGTATCCAATTGTCTTGAGGCAGCAGAAAAGCTTTCAGCTGATGGCATTGATGCAGAGGTTATAAATATCCACACTATCAAGCCTCTTGATGAGGAGCTTGTTATGGCATCTGCAAAGAAGACAGGCAAGGTTGTGGTAGTCGAAGAGCACTCCGTTATCGGAGGACTTGGCTCTGCGGTTTGCGACTGTCTGTCAGAGAAGCTTCCGACCAGGGTTATGAAGATCGGTATAAATGATGTGTTCGGAGAGTCCGGACCGGCTGTTGAGCTTGTAAAGAAGTACGGACTTGATGCAGACAGCATCTATGAAAAAGTAAAGGGTTTTAAATAATTATCATAATAAGGATACACTGAGTGTTTTCAGTGTATCCTTATACTTGTTTTTGTAACGGATATTTATATGACAAAACTTGTTTTGGAAGGTGGATCATGAGATCAAAGGTAGTGCATACTGATATAATTGACGATATGGAAGATGCAGTAGAGGAGATACGTGAGGGATTTTCCGATTTCGTCCTGTGCAAAAACAGTATGGGTGTTATTTTTGCAGAGGAGGATGTCGAATATGAGGAGCTTTACGGGGAACTGAGTAAGTATTGGGATTTTTCATTTATCGGATGCACAACTATGTGTATGATATCTGGGGAGGGATTTCTTCACGGTGGTATATCGGTGATGATCATGACCGGTGATGATGTCAACTTTTCTGCAGGTATAACCGGGAGATTGACCGGGGAAAACTATAAGCAGGAGCTGACAGATCTTTATGATAGATTAAGCTCTGAACTTGACGATGAGGTAAAACTGATATATGGTTATTCCGATTCGATAAAAAGTCCGGGCAGTATTTCCGGACAGGCGATAGTAAATCTGATGAATGAATACAGCAATGGTACATTGATGTTCGGAGGAGTTGCTTCGGATGATATGGATTATTCCGGATCAAAGATATTCTTTAACGGCTCAGTCAAAGAGGAAGCTTTTGTCATGGCCATGATATCCGGAAATATAGAACCGAAATATGTACATGTGGTATCTCTGGATGACAGGTTATCACCTTCATATACCATAACAAGATCCGATGATAATGTGGTATATAAGCTTGGAGATTATACTTTGACTGAGGTTCTTGAAAGAGAAGGTTTTAACACTGATAAACATGATGTTTTGCGTGAATATCTGCAGACTCCGTTTCTGCTGACCAGAGAAGTTGACGGTGAGAAGATCACGATGGCAAGAAGCATCTCATTTATCAATCATGAAGACGGAAGCGGAGTGTTCCTTGGAGAGATGCCGGAAGGTGCTACTCTCGAGATTGGTTATATGAATCGTGAATATGTCAAGTCTTCCCTTGATAGAGCGATGAATTATCTTATAAAGGAAACACAGGAATCCGATCATGAATACAGTACAACATTCTGTTGCAGTTGTATCTCAAGATATCTTGTATTATCTAACCAGATTGAGGGTGAAGCCGATGGTTGGACAAAAAAGCTTCCTGAGGGGATCTCGTTTATGGGGATGTATTCCTATGGCGAGGTGTGCCCGGTAAGAAGTGATAAAACGGGCAAGGGATACAATGCTTTTCACAATATAACGTTTACTATGATGGCGGTTTGAAAGGGTAAAGAATGTCCACAGAAGATATTGAGGCTTTGAAACGTGAGATAAAGCTGCTGAAGCGTGAGAACAGGAAGATAATCAGGGATAATGAGTTACTTCGTCTCGCCAATGATCAGACAGCAAGGGCGCAGGAGTTTATCCAGAAGGAAAACTATAGACAGAATTACTATAACAACCAGATACTCAGAACAACTCCGAACATCATCATACTGACAGATGATCATCTGAATGTAAAGATGGTGTCGAACATATTCTTTCAATACAGCAAGCACAAGGAGACGGAGATCAGTCTGGGATTGACCTTGGAGGATATGCTCAAAGGTGAATTCCCGGGTGATGCTTTGGCTGATTTTATGATCAGAAGCCGTGCGGCGCTTGCCGGCGAGACTATCTATCCGTATGTTGTCGGAGGTAGTCTTAACGGCAACAGTTTTCATATGCAAATAGGTATAAATGCTATGGTTGCTGATGACGGAAAGATCATGGGACTTAATATAGTTTTTGTAAACATGACAGAGATAGCAGAGGCCAGAGAGAGGGCTGAAGCGGCAAATAAAGCCAAGAGTGCTTTTCTGGCAAACATGTCTCATGAGATCAGGACTCCTATAAATACCATGCTCGGCATGAACGAGATGATCATCCGGGAGGCTGTGAACAAGGATGTACAGGGATATGCAGAGAATATCAGTCGAGCCGGAAAGACACTTCTTTCATTAGTAGATGAGATACTTGATTTTACCAAGGTTGAAAAAGGTAAGCTGGAGCTGTATCCCTCCAGATACGAGTTGGGGTCAATGATAAATGACCTGATAAATATGATCCAGGGGAAAGCTGAAGAAAAAGGGCTTACTTTTGAGGTGGATATAGATCCGGGCATCCCGCATGAGCTTTACGGAGATGAGGTTAGGATAAAGCAGTGTATATCCAATCTCCTTGATAACTCGGTAAAGTATACCAAGCAGGGGACAGTCAAACTCGGTGTCGGTTATCATACTGTGGATGAAGATCATATTTCTCTGGAAATACATGTAGCTGATACCGGTATAGGTATGAAGCAGGAGGATATGGAAAGAGTATTCTCACCGTTTACAAGTATGGATGAGATACGTACCGGAAGTGCCGGTGGCTCGGGACTTGGGATGAGTATAACCAAGGATATTCTTGAGTTGATGGGAACCAGTCTTTCTGTGGACAGTGTATACGGAAAAGGTTCAACTTTTTCTTTTGATGTGGTTCAGAAGATCCTGAGCAGTGATCCCATCGGCAGGATGATAGATAAGTTTTCTCAATCTGATGCTGATAAAAAGAAGAAGTATAAAGCGTTGTTTAGTGCTCCGGACGTACATCTGCTTGTCGTTGATGATACTGATACCAATCTTCTTGTGATAAGAGGGTTACTAAAGAATACCGGAGTTCAGATAGATACCGTATTATCCGGAGTGGAGGCTATCGCTTCGGTCAATAATAATGATTATAAATATGACGTTATATTTATAGATCATATGATGCCGGGGATGGATGGCATAGAGACACTGGAGAGGTTGAAACGACTGGCCGGAGATGATGATCCTACAGTATATATAGCTTTGACTGCCAACGCCATAAGCGGTGCCAGGGAGAAGTATCTGGAGAAGGGTTTTGATGATTATCTTTCGAAACCGGTTGACGGTGAGACACTCGAGAGGATGTTGATGAGGTACATACCCGAGTCGAAGCAGCGCACTCCGGCTGATGATAATCCTGAGATCGTACCCGGTGAGAGTACTGAAAAAGACATCATACCAAGGTGGATTTACGATATACCCGGATTGGATGTGGAGAGCGGTATAAAAAACTGCGGTGGCGAAGAAAGCTTTTTGCGTATATTGAAAACCTTTTATGAAACGCTCGATCAGAAAAAGAGAGAGATCATCGGTTATTTTTTCCAGAAGGATCTCAAAGGATATACCATAAGAGTTCATGCTATGAAGAGCTCTTCAAGGATCATAGGTGCCGGTAAGATAAGTGCATTATCCGAACAGCTGGAGGCGGCGGGTGATGCCGGAGACATAACATTTATAGAGAATAACAATGATGCGCTTATAGGATTGTTGGATTTTTTGCAGGGCAGACTTGTATTATTTGATGAGATATCGGACGATCTGATATCGATCGATGACAGACAGCTCAGAGAGTGCTATCAGTGTATTTATGAAAGCTCTCAGATGATGGATTTCGGTATGGTTGAATCTATACTCGATCAGGTAAAAGAGTACAAACTGAAGTCAGCTGATGAGGTTGTGTTCAAGGAAATAAATGAGCATCTGATGCAACTTGACTGGGATAGTATAGTGGAGCTTGTGAAAG
>JAFSTZ010000400.1 GCA_017445525.1 Eubacterium sp. | reverse complement strand
CGGAGACCTGCTCCGTTCTGACAGGAAATATAAGATCAGATTTGAGAAGGAAGGATTCCCACATGCCGAGTATTTCTGGTCGTTGACTCTCTACGGAGCAGACAGTCAGTTTCTTGTTAAAAATAAGATCGATCGCTTCGCGATAAATACTTATGATGTTGATGACGGTATAGTCGAGACGGGAGAAGATGGCTCTTTGGAGATATTTATATCAAGGGATGAGCCGACAGATCCGAGAGAAAAGAAAAACTGGCTCCCTGCACCTGCAGATGAGGATGCATTTACTTTGGCGATCAGGATCTACTGGCCGGATGAGTTTACTCTTCAGGGCAAATGGGATGCGCCTATAGTTACAGAGTTTTAAGAAATGATTTACCCCAATTGACCGGTGGTATAGTGTTGCAAAGCACTAAATGCACCGGTCAGAGCTTTATCAAAAATAGTTATTATTAAGGAGGATAACCATGAGTATTCCTGTATTAAATGCAGATCGTAAAGAAGCTACGGAGTTTACACTTAAAGCAAATGAAAAGGTGGCAGATTATCTTGATATAAATACCGATAACTGTCATGTAGATGAGCTTGCTCTCGCAGAGCAGGGATGCATACTGCCACTTGATGATCTCGTTATAAAACATGATACTACGGGAGAAGCAGCTTGGGATGTTTCTGAGTACAGTTTTTATGATGGAAACAAGATACCTGATACGGTAAACCCCAGTCTCTGGGTAAATGGTAAAGGCAATTCATATGCGGGTGTCTTTGAGGTCCTCAAGGGCTCTATCTATCAGGTAAGAGGTATCGATATAGCCAACCTCTCTGCCATCAGAGGAAAGACGGGCTGGATCATCCAGGATGTCATGACCAATGTTGAAACTGCGAGAATGGCTATAGATCTTTTGGAGAAGGCTCTTGGTGAGAATATCAGAGACAATATAAAAGCGGTTATCATCAGCCACTCTCACAGTGATCATTATGGTGGTATAAGAGGTGTCGTAAAGGAAGAGGATGTAGGTCCCGATGAGGATTCGCAGATACAGATATATGTCCCTGCCGGTTTTGATGAGGAATGCGTAAAGGAAAATATCTTTGCAGGATTTGCCATGGGCAGGAGAGCCGGATATCAGTTCGGAGCGGATATAGGCAAGGGACCGAAAGGATTTGTTTCGTCCGGTCTCGGACTCGGTATACCGAACGGAACCGGTAGCTTTATAACTCCGACTAATTATATCCGTGAGAACGGCCCTGTGGTCATCGACGGCATAACAGTTGAGTTTCAGCTGACTCCCGGCACGGAGGCACCTGCGGAGATGAACAACTATTTTGTTGATTACAAGGCTTTCTGGATCGCAGAGAACTGCTGTGGCACACTGCACAATCTCTATCCTATCAGAGGTGCACAGCTCAGGGATTCATCAGCGTGGACGGGATTTATCCTTGAGGCGATGACGAAATATGCTGACAAGTCGACGGTCATCTTCCAGTCGCACAACTGGCCACACTACAATACCGATGATAACCCGCATGCCATCAGAGAGTATCTCCTGAATAATGCAGCAGTATATAAATATATCCATGACCAGACTCTGCTGTATGCCAATCAGGGATATACAGCCAAGGAGATAGCGAGGAAGCTGAGTGTGCCGGAAGGGTTAAAGTACAATTATTATGCAAGACCGTACTACGGTTCACTGCCAATTAATGCACGTGCAGTCTATACCAAGTATCTGGGATTTTTCAACGGAAATCCAAACGATGTTGATCCGCTCACTGAACTCGAGGAGGCAGAGGCTTTTGTAGCTTATGCCGGGCCGGCGGACAAGATACTTGAAAAGGCTTATGAGGATCTGCAGAAGGGTGACTACAGGAGAGCAGCTTATGCAGCCGGGAAGGTGGTTATCGCCGATCCTAAAAATAATCAGGCGAGATATCTCACTGCGGATGCATTTGAGCAACTTGGTTATGCCTCCGAGTCTTCCGTTTGGAGAAATGCTTATCTTCAGGGTGCACTTGAACTTCGTATAGGAGTGCCTGAGTCACTCAAAAACGGAGCGGGAGTTGCAAAGGGAGATCTTACCAGATGTATGTCTGCTGAGCTTCTGCTCAAGTATATAGGTATCCTTTTTGATAATCACAAAGGTTCTGATGAGGAACTTGAGATAAAGCTCGATGTAAAAGAGAATACTTACGGTGCAGAGACGACGACTACATTTATACTGAATATCCATGCGGGAGTTGTGCTCACTTATCCGATAGATAAGGATGCTGCGGAAAATAGTATAGAGGCATATGCAAAGCTTACCAAGGCAGAGCTTTTTGCACTTATAGGAAAGCAGCTTGATTCCGTGAAGGATAAGATAGATACAAACAGCTTTGAACTGTTGAAGAGAGTTGAGAACAATCTTGTGAATATAAGCGATTTGGGACATTTTCAGATGATAGTTTCCAACGAAAAACCGGAATAAATAATGTTGTGATCATGAGATAGAATATTGCATTAAAAAGAAAGGGATACAGATGGCAAATAAGAGAAGAAACGGACATGCAAATGATCCTCAGGACTTCGAAGGATACGCAGGTTTTACAGTGAAGGATTCTCAGTTTAAGTATCGTGAAGAGTCTGTACGTGATAAAAAAACAAATGTTGTTTATATTGTACTTGATGATGTAGGATTTGCTCAGCTCGAGGGTTTTGGATCTGATATCCATACCCCGAATATCAGAAAGCTCGCTGACAGGGGACTCAGGTATAACAATTTCCATACCACTGCGATTTGCTCGGCTACCAGAGCGTCACTTCTTACAGGAGCCAATCATCATGCGGCAGGAGTTGCTACGGTCATTGATACCGCAACCGGATATCCCAATGCGCTCGGTCATCTGGATCCTCAGTATGCAACCATAGCACAGATCCTGAAGGAGGAGGGGTATGCTACCTTTGCTGTAGGAAAGTGGCATCTGGCTCCTCTGGAAGATGCGTCGGATCAGGGACCGTTTGAGAACTGGCCGCTCTCCAAAGGCTTTGATAAGTTCTATGGATTTATGGAGGGTTATACTGATCAGTATACGCCGAGTCTTATCCAGGATAACTCTGCAGTGCGTCCACCGAAAACACCTGAGGAAGGGTATCATCTGTCCGAGGATCTGGCAGACCATGCTATCCACTATCTGTTCCAGCAGACCAATTCATATCCCGGTCAGCCGTTTTTCCTGTATCTGGCGTTCGGTGCGGGACACGCTCCCCATCAGGTGCCGGAGAAGTATATAAAGGCTTACGAGGGACAATTTGACAAGGGCTGGGACGAGGTGAGAAAGGATTGGTTTGAGAGACAGAAGGCTCTCGGTATCATCCCTGAGGATGCTACTCTCACCGATAGAAATAAGTACGTTGATGCCTGGGATGATCTGAGTGAAGATCAGAAAAAGCTGTATGCGAGATATATGGAGGTATTTGCAGGATTTCTCACACATACCGATGAGCAGATAGGAAGAGTGATCGATTATCTCGAGAAGATAGGTGAGAGAGAGAATACGGTCATAGTTCTTCTCTCTGATAACGGAGCCTCGGCAGAGGGCGGTTATCACGGAAGAGTTTCCGACGAGAGTACACTTCTGTGGCAGGATGACGATGAACTCGAGTTTGGGCTCAAGCATATTGATGATCTCGGTAAATATGAGACGGGTCCCCACTATCCCATCGGTTAGGCGAACGCCGGCAACACACCGTTTAAGTGGTATAAAAGTTGGGTTCATTCCGGCGGCGTGAAGGATCCGCTGATCATCAGTTATCCGGATGGTATATCCGAGGAAGGCGGCATCCGTTCACAGTATCACCATGTATCGGATATAACGCCTACCATCCTTGATATCCTCGGTATCAGAAAGCCTGAGATCATAGGTGGTGTAGCACAGAAGCCTATCACGGGAACAAGTCTTTCTTATACGTTCAACGAGAAGGATACTCCTACGAGGAAACCGGTGCAGTATTATGAGCAGTCCGGCAATCGCGGTATCTGGCGAGACGGCTGGAAGGCCATCACCAATCATCTGTTGAAGCTGAGTTATGAGGATGATGAGTGGGAGCTTTATCATGTTGACGAGGATTATTCCGAGGATAACAATGTAGCAGATAAATATCCCGAAAAACTTGAACAGTTGAAAAATCTATGGTTTGCGGAGGCGGGAAAAAACAATGTATTTCCGCTTGGAACCGGTTCGTATGTTTTGAGAAGTAAGGAACAGAACGAGCAGGATGAGGAGATGATGAAGCTCGTATTGAAGGAGGAGAAATACACCTATAAAGGCGTTATCGAGCCCTTCCGTACAGGCAGGAGCCTGCTGTTTAACAACAGAAATAACGAAGTCAGGATACAGATAGATCATAAAAAAGATGCCGAGGGAACTCTCTATGCAGGCGGCATGAGACTCGGTGGTTATACACTTTTCATAAAGGATAATAAGCTCAGATATACTTACAATGCAGCTTTAAGAACCTACTATAGAGCTGTGACCGGCGAACTGCCTGAAGGAAAACTTGATATCAGGGTTATCACAAAGGTACTCGACGGCAAGGCTTATGTTTCTCTTTATGTAAACGGAAAAGAAGAAGCAAGTACAGTGATAGAAAGATTTTTCTTCGGACTTGAGGTCAACTTCTCTGTAAAGGACGGAAACCAGAGTTCGGTTGATCCAGAGAACACACTGCCGTTTGAGTATTCGCATGATATCGACAGGATAGAGTTTACGGCGGCACCCGCCACGATAGATACAAAAGAACTGATCGATGAGTATTTCAGGATCGATTGATGTTTCAACTGTCAGTCAGGGAAAGGCCGATATGGTCCGTACGCATCCAGTATGATCCGGCCCAGTCTGTCGATATCCGGCTCCGTATGTTCGAAAAATGTTTTATAAGCGTCACATAGTTTATTTGTAACCAGACTGCCGCTCGTATCCTCCCGCCATCTGCGGCAGCCACCGCGACAAAGCCTGTAGTATTTACAGGTTTTGCAGCTCTCATTTATATTATAAGACAACTTGACAAAGTCCTTTGCCTTCTCGGAGTCTGCGAGATGGTCGAAGGACTTTTCAAGTGTACCCAGTTTCCACTCGTCAGTGCAATAAAAATCACATGGAAATACATCACCGTTTCCCTCTACAACAAAGTAACATGTACAGTGACCGCAGAGTCCGCACTCCTCAGGCGGATAGCCCGCAGCCATCTGTGCCAGATTGGAGAAAAACCGTATGTCGGGCACGGGGTATTTCTTTTTATTATTTTCTATATATCCTCTGTCAAAATCGCTTATCCAGCAGTCAAATAATTCACATAAAAATGTTCCGTATTTTTTGGAATCTAAACTGAATTCGGCCCCATATTTATGCGGATAACCTGTTCTGTTTGACTCGTTCAGACACGGTATGAGCTGCACATATTGAAAGTGATTATTCCTGTAAAAATCATACAATTCTTTTCCGTGATCGCATGTTATATCAGTGACTACAGAAAGTATATTGTAGTCGACTTTATATCTGTTAAACATGTCGACCGTATCCATAACTCTTTCAAAGGTAGGTGCTCCTTTTTCGTCCTTTCTGTATCTGTCATGGAGTTCTTTATAACCGTCCAGGGACAATCCGATAAGTATATTATTATTTTTTAAAAAATCACACCATTTTTCATCGATAAGTATACCGTTTGTCTGTATGGTATTTTCAACACTGATCCTGTTTTTATTATACTTGTTTTCGAGACGGATAGCTTTTTCAAAGAAATCGATCCCGCACAGTGTCGGCTCCCCGCCCTGAAATGCAAATGGGATGTGAGTATCTGCATATTCGAAGGCGTTTTTGATAAGCGATTCAAGTGTCTCATCGGACATAAACCCCAGACTGTAGTGTTCCCTCTCGCTGCTGAGGGTTCTGTAGAAGCAGTAGTCGCAGTTTATGTTGCAGTTTGATGAAGCTGGTTTTATAAGTATGCCGGCTGATCTCATGGTTTGATCCCTCGCTGTATATGATGGTTTTCGTTACGGTTCACGTCTGTATCGTACACTATATCACAGGTTGCTCCTGTTTTCAACGATTTTCGGTCGGTTTTCGGACGGTTATAATATTTTTCTTGCGGATATCCGAAAAATATGGTACAATGATTTTGAACGTTTATACAGATGCAGAAGGCATGAGCACATCCCGACAGGATGCGCAGTATAAGCTGTTTGTGCTGATCAGAACACAGATCGAGAGGAGGGGGTAGCTTGGATAACATCCGTATTGATGCTATGCAGCAGATAAATCAGACTACGGAGACAAAGCAAGCTCAGGTTTCCGATGAGGATTTCAAGTTTACCCTGATGTCAAAGATCGAGGAGGACGGTCTGGCTGAGCGCCTTGACGGTATGATGAAGGAGATCGTGCAGCAGGGCAAGAAGCTCACCAAGCGTATGGATATACGCGATATGAAGCATTATCGCACACTTATCAAGGAGTTTTTGAACGAGGTAGTCAATCGCTCGCATAAGTTTTCGCGTGAGAACTTCCTGGATCGCCGCGGTCGTCACCGTGTCTACGGCATGATAAAGAGAGTCGACGAGGCTCTCGACGAACTCGCCGGCGAGCTCATCAAGGACGAGAAGGACTCCATCGCCATCCTCGACAAGGTAGACGAGATCCGGGGTCTCCTCTTAGACATTGTTACATAAAGGAGAGTCGCATGTTTGCATTTTCGGAGATAGTCGGTCACGACGAGATAAAGGATCACCTTCGCGCTGCGATCCAGAAGCGCAACCCTTTTCATGCTTACATATTTGACGGAGATGTCGGCGTGGGCAAGGAGACCATGGCAAAGACCTTTGTTGCCGGACTTCTCTGCCAGGATGACAAGGGACATGAAAAGCCGTGCAAGGAGTGCATATCCTGCCGACAGACTGAGGCCGGCAACTCACCCGACGTCATCTGGGTTACCCATGCAAAGACTGATTACGGTGTTGATGAGATCAGGGAGCAGGTCATAAACACAGTTGATATCAGACCTTACTCGTCGCCGTACAAGATCTATATCATACCTGAGGCGGAGAGACTTCGCGAGGAGTCGCAGAATGCCCTTTTGAAAACTCTTGAGGAGCCGCCGGAGTATGTTGTCATCATACTGCTTACGAGTAACATCTCGGAGCTGCTGCCCACGATACAGTCGAGATGCCTGACTCTGGAGTTTCACCCTCTGAGCATCTCCACGGTGGAGGATTTCCTCATCACTCACTGCGGTACGCCTGATTATATCGCCAAGGAGAGCGCGGCGTTTGCCCAGGGTAATATCGGAAAAGCCATCAGATATGCGGATGCCTCAGATGACTTTGTAAACAGGAAAAACAAGATCATCGGTATCCTGAAAAATGTTGACCGAATGGATGTGGTTGACATGGTCGAGACAGCCAAAAGTCTGGGTGCCAAGAGAGAGGAACTCAGAGATTATATAGACCTTATGATGCTGTGGTACAGGGATGTGCTTATCTTTAAAGCGACGAAGAATATAAACCAGCTTATTTTTCAAAATGAATCACAGGCCATAGCGGCAGAGGCCGGACGGAGAACGTATGAAAAGATAGAGGATATCATACAGGCGTTTGATCGTGCCAAGGTCAGGATAAAGGCGAATGTAAGCATAGATGTCACCATGGAGCTTATGTTTGCGACTATGAAGGAATGATCGCAGGATGGGTGGCGACCTTGGAGAGGGTCATAAATAACTACTACATTTATGTACAGGAGTATTTATATAAATCATGAGAACAGTAGTCGGCGTGAGAGTGCGCCAGGCAGGACAGATAGCATATTTTGATCCGGGAAAGAATAAGCTTGCGAGAGGGCAGCGCGTGATCATCAATACCGGTAAAGGCTCGGAGATGGGTACGGTGGTCCTGCCGAATACCGAGATGGATGAAGAAAAACTAAAAGGTCAGACCGATGGTATAAAAAAGGTTATCCGCATCGCTACCGAGCAGGATTTTGAGACCGAAAAGACCAACCGCGAGAAGGAAAAAGAGGCCTTTGATATCTGCAAGACCAAGATAGCCCGTCACGGTCTGGAGATGAAGCTTATCGGAGCGGAGTATACCTTTGACAGAAATAAACTTTTGTTTTATTTTACGGCGGACGGCCGTGTGGACTTCAGAGAGCTGGTAAAGGATCTTGCGGGAGTTTTTCGTACAAGGATCGAGCTCAGGCAGATAGGTGTCAGAGACGAGACCAAGATCTGTGGAGGTATAGGGATATGCGGCAGGGAGCTGTGCTGCGCCAGCTATCTCACCGAGTTTGCGCCGGTTTCCATCAAGATGGCGAAGGAGCAGAGTCTGTCACTGAATCCGACCAAGATATCCGGCGCCTGCGGCAGACTTATGTGTTGCCTTAAGAATGAAGAAGCTGCTTATGAGGAACTCAACTCGCATCTTCCCAATGTCGGAGAGAAAGTCAAAACACCGGACGGACTGGACGGCGAGGTTCACAGTGTCAGCGTGTTGAAGCAGCGTGTCAAGGTAATCGTTGAACTTGACGGTGATGAAAAGGAGATCCGTGACTACGATGTCAAGGATCTGAGGAAGAAGAACTGATGCAGCCCGATACAACCGACAGTATGCAGATCGACCGATACATCGATCCGATGGGATACTTGCAAGACGGTGAGCGACTCGATGATCTGCAGCGCGACGGCCTGAAGCTGATACAGAATCCCGACTGGTTTTGTTTCGGCATGGATGCGGTTTTACTTACCGCATTTGCAGAGGTCAGAGAGGGTGATCGCTGTATAGATCTGTGTACTGGCAACGGAGTCATACCGATACTTCTGTCGGGGAGGACAACCGGCAGACATTTTGACGGTCTGGAACTGATGGAGGATGTGGCCGGGATGGCTATGCGATCTGTCAGATACAACGATATAGCAGACAGAGTTTCCATACATACAGGAGATGTAAAGGACGCCGCATCGATATACGGATCGGCAGTATGCGAGGTAGTTACGTGCAATCCGCCCTACCTTGAGAAAAACGGAGGACTTTTGCCTTCCGACGATCACAAGGCCGCAGCCAGACACGAGCTGTACTGCACTCTTCATGATGTGGTCAGTTCCGCCAGGGATCTGCTGGTCCCCGGAGGGCGATTTTATATGGTTCACAGACCTTTCAGGCTGGCCGGGATCATGCACGAGATGGTGGATATCGGCTTGAGCCCTAAGAGACTTCGTATGGTTCATGCGCACGAGGGTGAGCCTCCAAACATGATCCTGATCGAGGGAGTCAGGGACGGAGGCGGCGGACTGGTATGTGAGAAGCCTCTTGTCATTTATAAAAATGATGGCGAATACACTGAGGAAGTAAAGGTATTATATGACTAAATACATGATGGCACTTGATGCCGGAACGACCAGTAACAGATGTATCCTTTTTGACAAAAAAGGTACCATCATTTCTATGGCACAGAAGGAGTTTACTCAGTTCTTCCCCAAACCGGGATGGGTGGAGCACGATGCGTCCGAGATATGGTCGACCATGCTGGGAGTAGCAGTAGAGGCCATGACGAAGGCGGGTGTTTCAGCTGATGATATCTCCGGTATAGGCATCACGAACCAGAGAGAGACGACCATAGTCTGGGACAGAGAAACCGGTGAGCCTGTTTATAACGCTATAGTTTGGCAATGCCGCAGAACATCGGAGTTTTGCGATGAACTCAAAGCGAGAGATCTTACGGACACTATCAGAGAAAAAACAGGGCTTGTTATAGATGCATATTTTTCCGCTACTAAACTGAAGTGGATCCTGGATCATGTAGATGGGGCCAGAGAGCGGGCAGAGCGCGGAGAGCTGTTGTTCGGCACTGTGGATACCTGGCTTATATGGAAACTGACCAGGGGAAAGGTGCATGTAACGGATTATTCCAATGCATCCCGCACGATGATGTACAACATCAATTCGCTTACGTGGGATGCCGATATACTGAAGCTTCTTGATATACCCGCACGGATGTTGCCTGAGGTCAGACCGTCGAGTGAGGTTTACGGGCGCACTGATGACAGGTATCTCGGCGGCAGCATAAAGATAGCCGGGATAGCCGGAGATCAGCAGGCGGCTCTTTTCGGTCAGACGTGTTTTAAAAAGGGTGAGGCGAAAAACACCTACGGAACCGGCTGCTTTCTACTGATGAATACCGGGACCGAGCCTGTTTTTTCTAAAAATGGACTGGTCACGACTATAGCCTGGGGCATAGACGGAAAGGTTTACTATGCACTTGAGGGATCTATATTTATAGCCGGTGCGTCCATACAGTGGCTGAGAGACGAGTTGAGACTGATAGACGCTGCGGATGATACCGAGTATATGGCCATGAAGTATCCGGATACCAACGGATGTTATGTTGTTCCGGCGTTTACGGGGCTGGGAGCTCCCTACTGGGATCAGTATGCAAGAGGCGTTATAGTAGGCCTGACCAGGGGAGTGAACAAGTATCATATAGTCAGGGCGACTTTGGAGTCGATAGCTTATCAGACTGATGATGTGGTGAGAGCTATGGAGGCTGATTCCGGGATAGGTATCAGATCATTAAAGGTTGATGGCGGTGCCAGCGCCAATGACTTTATCATGCAGACTCAGGCAGATGTTACGGATACAAGGGTGGTCCGTCCTAAAATGCTTGAGAGCACTGCTATAGGTGCTGCATATCTGGCGGGACTTGCGGTGGGTTACTGGAAAAATGCCGACGAGATCCTCGAGAATCAGATAGTTGACAGAACTTTTGATCCGTGCATTGATGATAAAACGAGAGCGGAAAAGCTGAAAGGCTGGGAAAGAGCTGTTAGGGCGGCTCAGGTGGGGTAGATATATGGCAGAGCATTTGTCGGGATATGTGCAGTATTACGAGAATTATTCACCCGTCGGGGATCTGACGGTGATGGCGACCTGCTTTGTTTTTTTCATACTGATGTATTTCTCGTATAATATCAAAACCAGAAATTATCGTCTGCTACAGCTTATGGTAGCATCTCTTTTAGTGGCATCGGCTTCGGATGTGGCCTTTCATATGGTGTTGAATAACATTCAAACCGTGCCTGTTATTCTTATATATTTTCTTAGATCTGTTTTTCATGCAGGAATGTTTCTCGATCTGTTTTTATATGTTGTTTATCTTCTTGAACCGCTGCAGCTCAGAGGTGACAGAGTAGGCAGAAAATATATCATTTTAGCTGTGGCCGGTTTGGTTGTTTTGGCTGTGTATGAGATAGGCGGGTATATTTTTAAATATGGATTTTACATAGATGATAAAAATGTGATCCATGATAGCTTTAATGTTTTCATGATTGCTTATGTTTACTATGTCGGTATAGTGATCTATCTTTTGTTATTTTATCGCGGCAGGATGGTAAAGCAGATACTATACGGTATCGTGGGTACGTTTCTGGTATCGCTGTGTATGTTTTGTATGCAGGGTGTTTTCAGTCAGATGTCATTTACGACGGGTTGCTTTATGTTCCCGCTTATCACGCTGTTATATATGATACATTCGCACCCGTATAATATCGAGATAGGTACAGTGAATGTTGCTGCATTTGATGATATGATCAACTATATCAGGAAGAACAAACAGGAACGTATCCTCATGAGTCTTTTTCTCCCTGAGTTTGAGGGTACGGGAAAGCATTATCCTACGCATATCCAGGAACTGATAAGACAGTTTACCGAGATGTATTTCAGAGGTGCAGTGCTTTTTCAGATTTCAAACGGGCGTATGGTATTGACTGCAAATCCAAAGAAAAATCCCGACTATAAAGAGAGCGGACAGAAGATGCTCGAGCGTTTTGATCAGGCGTATGAGGATTATCGTCTTGACTATAAGATCATATTTTTAAAGACGAGACAGGATATGAATGATGACAATGATTATGTCAGGATGCTTGAGTATACGGAGAGCAAGATGCAGTTAAACTCTGTATGTATTGCAACTGAAGATGTGTACGAAGACTACAAGAAGATGAAGTATGTTCTCACGCAGCTTGAGGACATAAAGAAGCAGGGTACACTTTATGATCCGAGAGTTGAGGTTTTCTGTCAGCCGGTTTTAAATATTGCAACTAAAAAATATGATACCGCGGAGGCTTTGATGCGGCT
>JAFSTZ010000399.1 GCA_017445525.1 Eubacterium sp. | reverse complement strand
TTGATGGTATGCATCCTGTTCTCAGCCTCTCTGAACACGGTATCCGCATGCGCTTCAAATACCTCATCCGTAACCTCCAGCTCGGACAATCCGAACTGCTCATGAACCTGTCTTCCCACCTCTGTTTTCAGATCATGATATGCCGGGAGACAGTGCATAAATATCGCTGTATCCTTTGCATTTTCCATGGCAGCTTTATTCACCTGATACGGAAGCAAAGCATCTATACGTTCCTTCCATACCTCCTCGGGCTCACCCATGGAAACCCATACATCAGTATACAAAACATCCGCATCCGTCGTTCCCTCTTTAACGTCCTCGGTCAAAGTGATACTTCCACCGCTTTCTTTTGCATAACCCTCACAGGTTTTTACAAGCTCCGGATCAGGGAAATACTTCTGTGACGTACATGCTGTAAAATGCATACCCATCTTCGATGAGAGGATCATCAGAGAGTTTCCCATGTTGTATCTGGCGTCACCCATATAAGTAAGTCTGATACCTTTACTGTGACCGAAAGCTTCCTCGATAGTAAGTATATCCGCAAGCATCTGAGTGGGATGATACTCATTGGTAAGTCCGTTCCACACCGGCACATTGGAGAACTCTGCAAGCTCTTCTACTATAGCCTGTTCATATCCGCGATACTCTATCCCGTCAAACATCCTTGACAGAACCCTGGCAGTATCTGCTATACTCTCCTTCTTTCCTATCTGAGAGCACGAAGGATCCAGATAGGTCACTCCAATACCCAGATCATGTCCGGCCACCTCAAATGAACATCTGGTTCTGGTACTTGTTTTTTCAAAAATAAGGGCTATATTTTTACCCTCATGATGACGATGCGCTATACCGTCTGCTTTCATCTTTTTAAGCTCAGCAGCATGGTCGATCATATACCTGATCTCCTCCGGTGTAAAATCCTTCAATGTCAAAAAATCTCTTCCTCGTAAATCCATGATATCATCCTTTCTGATCCATATTCACCCTGTTTACTTGCCGATCGATCCGCATCGATCAAACAACCGACATGTATTATTGATTCAATTTCTATTACTGTTAAACATCAACACGGCAGCCGCTACTGAAGCGTTCAGTGACTCCACTTTTCCAAACATCGGTATCTTTACAGCCACATCTGCACACTCGGTAACTCTATCCGTCAAGCCTCTGGCTTCATTACCGATGAGTATGGCAGTCTTCCCGGCATACTTCGGCTCCGTATAATCCACTGCTCCCTCAAGATGCGCAGCGTAGAGAGTGAAGCCCCGTCTCTTCAATTCAGCAAGTTCGATGTCAAACCCCCGCAGCTTTTTCTCCAAGGTTTCCTGACTGTCTCTGTCCTGCTCCGCTCCCACTGATCCTGTACCAACTCTGTCACCACACCTAAAGCACGGCACTCTCAATATAGATCCCATAGTCGATCTGACAACCTTTGGCTGAAAGATATCGGCACACTCCTCTGACAACACCACGGCATCAAATCCCGCCGCCTCAGCTGTCCTTATGACTGTTCCGACATTTCCGGGATCTCTCACATCCTCCAGACAGATAAGCTTGCAATCCGCTCCGGCATAAACCGATTCTCTGTCAAACTTAGGCATCCTCACGATAGCCAGTATCCCCTGAGGTGTCACTGTATCGGTTATATCCTTAAAAAGCTTTGCTCCCACAACCTGTGCATCATCAGGAACCTCGCCCTCATAATCCTCGGATACGTAGACCTCTTCAACCAGACCTTCTCTGATCGCCTCATCAACAGGCTTTCTGCCCTCTATAACAAACAATCTGTCAGCTTCTCTGGTCTTCTTGCTACCCAGAAGCTGACGGATATGCTTTATCCTCTGATTATCCTTACTGATGATCATATCCTGACCCCCAGCTTTTTCAACTCCTGATACAGCCTGTGTATCGGCAATCCTACCACGTTGGTGTAATCTCCCTCGATACCGCTGATATACCTGCCGAATATACCCTGTATCCCGTATCCTCCGGCCTTATCATACGGCTCTTTGGTAGTGATATACTCCTCCAGCTCTATCTCATCCAGTTCACTGACATGAACGACCGTCTTTTCATGAAACGTTCTGCCTCTGTCCTGATGTCCGTCCTGTAAAGTCAAAAGCGCCACTCCCGTATATACCTCATGGGAGCGACCTTTTAATGTGTGTATCATCTTCCTGGCCTGGACTACAGACTTGGGTTTACCCATGATCTTTCCGTCCACGACCACTACCGTATCAGCGCCAATCACTATGGCCTTATCGGCAGGACCTACCTTCAGAACCTTTCCGTCCACCAGAGGTTCTCTCATCCACAGAAACCCCTTCTCACAAACCAGGCCCTCTGCTACGGCCATAGCTTTTCTGTTGGCGAGCACACTGGTAAGCATGATCGGATCTGCGGTAGACACATCCTCGGAAACCTCAGACGTTATCACATGCGGAACGATACCCAGACCCGCCAGCAGTTCTTTACGTCTCGGCGATGCCGACGCCAATACATACTGAATCATCTGACTCATCTAAAATACTCCACGCCACTTTCAAATATCTTTTGATCCTGCTCTCCGAAAAGATTGATCCCCACACCCTTTCCGATACGCTCGGAGTGTACCATCTTTCCAAGCACTCTTCCGTCAGGACTTGTGATACCCTCGATGGCACAGTATGAACCATTTATGTTGAAATCCTCATCCATAGTCGGCTTCCCGTCGATATCCACATACTGGGTAGCCACCTGACCGTTTTTAAACAACTTGTCTATCCACTCGTCACTTGCAACGAATCTTCCCTCACCGTGAGATCCGGGAACCGTATACACACCTCCGAGCTTAGCATTCATAAGCCATGGTGACTTATTGGTCATGACCTTTGTATAAACTGCTCTGGATACATGTCGGCCTACGCTGTTTCTCGTAAGTGTAGGTGAATCATCTTCCTGTGTAACGATCTGACCGTATGGCACGAGTCCCAGCTTTATGAGAGCCTGGAAACCGTTGCATATACCGAGGATCAGGCCGTCTCTTTTATCAAGCAGCTGATGAACGCCTTCAGCGATGAGCTCATTCCTGAAAACAGATGTGATAAACTTAGCTGAACCATCAGGCTCATCACCGGCAGAAAATCCACCGGAGAACATGATCATCTGTGATTCGTCTATAGCCCTCCTGAACGCCTGCACACTGTCTCTGATGTCACTTCCGGACATATTTTTAAAGACTATAGTCTCTGTATCCGCACCGGCTCTCTCAAATGCATCCCTGGTATCATACTCACAGTTGGTTCCCGGGAATACCGGGATAAATACCTTCGGTCTTGCTACCTTATGAGTGCAGACATATACACTCTCTCCTACTGCCGAAATATCATAGAGGTCTTCCCGAAGTGCCGGTCCCGATGGCTTTGAGTGAGTCGGGAAAACCTTCTCAAGCTTTCCGCTCCAGGCCTTGATCGCATCGTCAAGGGAAATCTCCTCATCCATATACGAGATCACCTGAGTATCGAGAACCCTTCCGATCCTGTCGTAGTCAAATCCCTCATCATCAAGGATCTTCAGATCATCCTCAGCTATCTCAGCGATTATCTCGCCATAGTTCTTTCCAAAGAAAAATGTCAGATCCTTATGCTTGCAAAGCTTTACACCCAGACGGTTACCGAAAGCCATCTTGGCAAGCGATGTTGCAACTCCCTCACCGCCGGGAACATAAGCTGCTCGTATCACGCCACTACGAATAAGTTTAGTAATCTTCTGATATTGTATCATGATCTTCTCAAAATCAGGAAGATCATAAGAATCTTTGAATATATTGAACTTGACAAGTCTGTCTCCCGGAGTCTTTAACTCATCGGTGATAACATCCTTAAGCTCTGCCACCGCAACGGCAAATGAACACAAAGTCGGCGGTACATCAATATCATTGAACGATCCTGACATGGAATCCTTTCCGCCTATGGATGGCAGTCCTGTCTTCATCTGAGCCTCATAAGCTCCCAGAAGAGCAGCCATCGGCTCGCCCCAGCGCTCGGGATCTTCCGTCATCCTTTTGAAGTATTCCTGGAATGTAAATCGTATCTTGGTGCTATCTCCCCCGGCTGCAACTATCTTTGCTATAGACTCAAGCACCGCATACTGTGCACCGTGGAACGGACTCCAGCTCATGAGATACGGATCCATACCGTAGCTCATCATGGTCACGGTATCTGATGTTCCTCCCTCCACGGGAAGCTTTGCTATCATGGTCTGTATCGGAGTGAGCTGGTACTTTCCTCCATAGGGCATAGTCACCGTTGCCGCTCCTATGGATGAGTCAAACATCTCACCCAGACCTCTCTTTGAGCAGCTGTTCAGATCTGAAAGTCTTCCCAGCAGAGCATCCTTAAGTGTAGTCTCGCTTGTATGAGTTGTCAGATAATTGTCTGAAGATATCGGGCTCTTTACGAATACCTTTGTTTCCTGATGAGCGCCGTTTGTATCGAGAAATGCTCTCGATATGTCAACTATATCCTTGCCCCTCCAGGAGAGAACCAGTCTCGGTTCCTCTGTAACTGTAGCCACACATACTGCCTCGAGATTCTCCTCGGCAGCATAGCCCAGCATAGTATCCACATCCTTCGGATTCACAACTATAGCCATGCGCTCCTGTGATTCCGATATGGCAAGCTCGGTTCCGTCAAGTCCGGCGTATTTCTTCGGAACCTTATCAAGATCAACCTTAAGTCCCGGAGCCAGCTCTCCTATGGCAACAGACACACCGCCGGCGCCGAAGTCGTTACATTTCTTTATGATATGGGCTACCTCACCCCTCCTGAAAAGTCTCTGTATCTTCCTCTCCGTCGGAGCGTTACCCTTCTGTACCTCAGCCCCGCATGTGTCTATGGACTGGGTTGTATGAGCTTTTGAGGATCCTGTCGCGCCGCCACAGCCATCGCGCCCTGTCCTTCCGCCGAGAAGTATGATGATGTCTCCCGGGTCGGAGTTCTCACGGATAACATTCTTTCTGGGGGCAGCGCCCATAACAGCACCGATCTCCAGGCGTTTTGCAGCATAATTCGGATGATAGACCTCATCCACAAGACCTGTTGCAAGTCCTATCTGATTGCCGTATGAGCTGTATCCGTCAGCAGCTCCCGTAACGATCTTTCTCTGCGGGAGCTTACCTTCCATAGTTTCAGAGAGAGAAACCGTGGGATCTGCTGCTCCGGTCACACGCATAGCCTGATATACATAA
>JAFSTZ010000398.1 GCA_017445525.1 Eubacterium sp. | reverse complement strand
GCCGTCTCGCGAAGTGCGGTCTTGGACTTCTCAGGCAGATCCTCCGGATCAACTACGGTCTTTGACGCCGCGTTGTTGTACTTTGCATCGAAGTCATAAAACTCTGCCGCCGACAGAATCTCGCCTACTACAGACGCTTTGGGCTCCTCGCCGCCAAACACGGCGCACTCAACCTCGCGGCCGTCGATAAACTCCTCGATGAGGATACGATGATCGTTTTCTTTGGCAAGCTGTATAGCTTTCACCAGTTCATCGCGGTTGTGTGCTTTGCTGACTCCCTTTGAAGATCCGGCGTTTGAAGGCTTGACGAACATCGGATAACCCAGCTCCTTCTCTGCCTTGGCGATGCTTTCATCTATAGTGGATCCGTCCTTCATTACATCGGCAACAAACTTTGCCTGTCTGACTCCGACCTTATCCGCAAAAAGCTTTGTAGAAACTTTGTCCATCCCGGCTGAGGAAGCCAGGACTCCGCACCCTACATAAGGGATGCCACTCAGCTCAAACAATCCCTGGATCGTGCCGTCTTCTCCGTTTCTTCCGTGAAGTACCGGGAACCACACATCGATCTTGACTGAACCGATCACTCCGCCTTTGTTTACAACCAAGCCCGGAGTATTTTTATTCATGGATACAGATACATCGACCACGCAGGTCTCTATCGAGTCATCCTTGGTCACCGTATCGATCTCGGCATCCTCGGTTACTTCGCCGAGGTAACGCCACGAGCCTTCTCTGGTGATACCGATCGCATGGATATCGTATCGCTCCTTGTCCATCTTTTTCATGATATTTGTCGCCGAGATGCATGATATATCATGCTCAGAGGACTTTCCGCCGTAGATTACCGCTATCTGCTTTTTCATCGATCCTTATCTCCTTATATGAATCCTGCCTGCCGCATCACACTGTGAAACACTTTGATCACCGTTTTACGCTTTCAGTATCTTTCTGAAGTGCTTCTTACCCTTTTTGATAACGATGCCGTCGCTCGGGATATCAGCTACAGTGACCATGTGCTTTGGATCGGTCACTTTCTCGCCGTCTATAGAGATAGCCCCGTCATTAGCGATGGCGCGTCTTGCATCTCCATTGCTGTTTGTCAGACCACATGCGGTAAGGAGATTCAGAAGTCCGACCTGCCCGTCTGTGATCAGATCGTCCGTTATGATAAATGTAGGCATATCGACCGGCGCTGCCCCACCTCCCGAAAAGAGAGACTTCGCTGCTTCCTTCGCCTTGTCAGCCTCCTCCTCGCCGTGGATCATCTTGGTGAGCTCATATGCGAGGATCTCCTTTGCATCATTTAACTGCTGACCTTTCCAGCACTCCATCGACTCTATCTCTTCGAGCGGTAAAAATGTCAGCATTTTTATACACTTGATGACATCAGCGTCGTCAACATTTCTCCAATACTGGAAGAACTCAAACGGGGAAGTCTTCTCGGCGTCAAGCCATACCGCACCCTTGGCGGTCTTGCCCATTTTCTTGCCCTCGGAGTTGAGGAGGAGATTGATAGTCATGGCGCACGCATTTTTCCCGAGCTTGCGCCGTATCAGCTCTGTTCCTGCGAGCATGTTCGACCACTGATCGTCACCGCCGAACTCGAGGTTGCAGCCGTAGTCCTGATACAGTCTGTAGAAATCATATGCCTGCATGATCATGTAGTTGAACTCGAGGAAGCTCAGTCCTTTCTCCATACGCTGCTTGTAGCACTCAGCGGTGAGCATCCTGTTTACAGTGAAGTGGACTCCTACTTCGCGCAGAAGCTCGATATAGTTCATATCCATAAGCCAGTCTGCGTTGTTCACCATGATAGCCTTGTCATCACCGAACTCGATAAACTTGCTCATCTGCTTTTTGAAGCAGTCGCAGTTGTGCTCGATGTCTTCTTTGGTCAGCATCTGTCTGAGATCGGATCTGCCGGACGGGTCGCCGATCATACCGGTACCTCCGCCGATCAGGGCGATAGGTTTGTTGCCCGCCATCTGCAGACGCTTCATCAGGCACAGCGCCATGAAGTGTCCCACGTGGAGTGAGTCAGCGGTGGGGTCGAATCCGATATAGAAGGTCGCTTTTCCGTTGTTGATGAGGTCCTTGATCTCGTCCTCGTCGGTTACCTGCGCGATCAGTCCTCGCGCTACCAGTTCATCATAAATAGTCATCGTTATTTTCTCCTATCTGTATAGTTCCGTAACAAATGCGAAGCTTTTGTCAAAAGCTTTTAGCGCCTCTTCCTTGGCAAGCTGTGCAGAGTTCTTATCTTTATAAATACCGAAGACGGTGGGGCCCGAGCCGCTCATGAGGGAGCCGAGGGCACCGTGGTCGAGCATGAATTGCTTGATATCGGCGATCTCCGGATGTAGTGAGATCGTCACGGACTCAAGGATGTTTCCCATATTGTCACAAAGTGTCTTCAGTGATTTGTTCTTCATCGCATCGATCATCTTGTCGATATCCGGGTGAACCGTGTTCTCATTTAAAACCAGTCCGCCGTAGACATCTTTTGTCGATACATGGATCTTTGGTTTTACGAGCAGTATCGTACAACCGGGGAGCTTCGGTACAGTCGACAGCTTCTCGCCTATGCCCTCCGCAAGTGCCGTGCCTTTCATGATACAATAGGGGATGTCCGCGCCGAGCTTCACTGCGCGCTTCATAAGCCCCGAATCCTTCAATCCCATATCGTACATCTGATTGATCGCGAGCATAGTCGAAGCCGCGTCCGTGCTTCCGCCTGCCATACCGGCAGCAACCGGGATACGTTTTTCGAGATTTATATTCAGGCCACCCGGAAGATCAAACTCCTTGATCAGCATCTTGGCACTCTTTACTATCAGATTGTTGTCGTCCGTAGGCAGAAACTTCAGATTGGTAGAGAGTCTCACGCCCGGAGCCCTTGTCTTTGTAAGAGTCAGTCTGTCAAACAGCTTGATGCTTTGCATGATCGTGCGTATCTCGTGATAACCGTCCTCTCTTTTGCCGGTCACATCAAGCCCGATATTTATCTTTGCCGGAGCATTTATCCACATAGAATCTGCTGCCATGTTCACCTCCGTTTATCCGCCTATGATCCGGGACAACGCAAGCTGTCATCACCGGCGCCTGCGTCCACCCTTTGACTTAAAGATATTCTGTCCGCGCTTGCTGACGCTGTTTACCATCTTTTCATTTTTCATGTTCTTGCGATATCTCTTCGTACGGCTGTGATTCTGCTTCATCTGGATGATGACCGGTAGGAAGAGAAATACTCCGGCACCCAGAAGTATCACGATCACCACGATGATGATCACTGTAAGCCACGGAAAGGGCTCCTCCGTCGCCTTCTCCACAGCCTCGTCAAACCACTGGTTCATGTTGATGCTGTCGCTGAGCGTTGGGGTGCCCCTGTCCTCGTAGTAGATATTGGTTCCGCCGACTTCCTTGCCTGCGTAGCTGTAGTGAAGCCTTCCGATCACGCGTCTGCCTTCCTCGTCGTGCGTCTCCGACGGATAGAACTCCACACTTTTTTCCGCATCGGAAAGCTTTTTCCCCTTTGGCAGGATGATGCCTGCGTCCGGGTCGACATAGAGCGAACTCGTTTCTGTGTTGAAAAATGGATTGAACCGTGCAAACAGTCTTTCCGAGTTGACGTCGTTGATCTCGCTGTCGGTTATCTTTACACGTCTGAAGTTACTGAGACCGAAGTTCAAAAGCTTGGTCGTATCGGTATACTGGTTATCATCGAGGTAGGGAGGATTGGGATTTCTCATGATGACCGAAAGGATCGTCATCCCTTTCTTCCTCGCATATGTCACAAGCGTGTACAGACACTGTGAGGTAAATCCCGTTTTTCCTCCGACGCAGTATTTATATTCATATTGCGGATAGTTCAGTGCCAGAAGCATGCCATGGTGATTGTGGAGCGTATAGCCCGCTTTTCTCTTGTTGGTTTTGGGGAGCTTGTACCACTTTGTCCCGGTAATCTTGGCAAATTCGGGATTCTTGTAGGCAGCTCTGGCGATGAGCGCCATATCGTGAGCTGTCGTGTAGTGGTTTTTCTCCCAAAGTCCGTTGGTGTTGTGGAAGTGAGTTCCCGTACAGCCGAGCTCCTTTGCCCTTTTGTTCATCATCTTGACAAATGTTTTGATGTCGCCGGCCACATGTTCTGCGACACCGTTGCAAACCTCGTTGGCTGACATCAACATGATAGCATACAAGCTTTCTTCCATCGTCAGTCTCTCGCCGGGAACTATCTCGATATTTGATGCTCCCTGGTTCTGTATAAGATCGACCGCATTCTGCGAGAATGTCACTACCTCATCCATGGAGGAGTTCTCGAGAGCCACCAGAGTTGTCATAATCTTGGTGATACTGGCGGGGTAGAGGCGCTCATTTATATTTTTCTGATAAAGTACCGCTCCGGACTGGACATCCATAACTATGCCGGATACCGATGCGATCCTCGGTGTCTCCGTGACGGCAAACTCCTCGAGGTCACCGAAAGTGTCTATGATGTCGCCGGTGTCTTTCTGCGCCGGAGCTGCCTGGACGTCATCCGAAGTCGTCTCCTGCGTGTCGTCCTGTGTCGCATCTGGTGCCGTCGCAGTAGTTGCAGTATCGCCCTCAGACGTCGTGGTATCGGGCGCTGTTGCCACATCCTGTCCACTGTCCTCAGTTGTCGCCGGCTCCGCGTAGGCTATCGGAGCATTGATACACAGCGCAGTCATGACCGCGAACAATATCATAAGAGCTGTAATCCTCTTTTTCATCATCTATGCCTTTCCTGAGAGTTTTTTCCCTTATATCATCGATATGAACCTGTTGTTATAACCATTTCATCGCAGTATTTCACTTGACGTTAGTCCATAATCTTTTTTATTTTAACTCATTTTTATGGAAAATACAAGCTTTTTCTGTTATTATCGTATCCTTAACGAAACGCTCTTGCGTTATTATAGGAAGAAATAAGAAAAGCCCGCGGATAACCGCGGGCTTTTCTGCAGCATAATATCGAGATCACAGAAGCTTTGTGATATCGATGGTTGCGTCGGTAACTGAAGCAGTTACAACTGCCTTGAAGTAGTTGATATATGATTCTACATCTGCCTGTGAAAGACCGATATACTTGCCCACATTTATAAAGCTTTCCGTAAACATAGCTAAGTTATCAACAAGATTATCCTGTAACAGCTTAGGATCATTCTTGGTAGCTTCTATGCCTTCCTTTATAGAAACGAGCAGCTCATGAGTTACACCCATCACATATCCGAACGAGTTGGTCAATCTGGCAAAATCGTTCAGATAAGCATCCTTGGCCGCTGCGTCTGTAGGAACCGGACCTGTAGAATACTTGCTCTTGAAAGTAGCAATGTACTGGTTTGAATAATCGATAACGTGCTGCGGTACGATACGTACAGTCTTTGTATTGGTTGTAGACTTTTTGCCGCTCAGCATGTTCTCAAGCTCACAGTAGTAAGTGCTCTCTGTTACACCAAGCTCTTTCTTGGTCGGTCCAACTGCCGAACCTGTTGCAGTTCCGCCTGATACTGCAGAACCGGAGACAGCAGAACCTGAAACAGCTGAGCCGGATACTGCTGAACCGCTTGCTGCCGGAACCGGAGCCGGAACAGTAGATGCCGGTGAATCAGGACGATAATCCTTGCCGCCTGCGCCGTCACGTGACCACTCTTCCTTCTCAACACCGTTCTCAAACCAGTGGATGAAGTAGTTACGTCCGCCGATCTCACCGCCGTTGCTTACTTCGAGAAGCAGACTGTTGTCCGGATTGTCAAAGTTTGCCTCTGTACCTGCCTTGAGAACAAGAGCGATCAAAGAGTTTCCTGTTACGGCATCGGTCAAAAGACCTTCCGGAGCATCAGCGATACCGGACTGGATAGTCAGGTTCTCAAACTTGTATACTTTCTTTCCTGCCTGCTTTTTCTTCAGCTTCAGAACAACGGTCATATCG
>JAFSTZ010000397.1 GCA_017445525.1 Eubacterium sp. | reverse complement strand
TACGAACCGAGTATAGGGCATACCTATACCTATGCCCATTATAACCTAATACGAGCAATATGTCAACAGATTTAGAAATTTTCTATACTAACAAGGCTCCAACGTCACTTCAAAGTGCATCGGTCTGCTCACATCCAGATGATACTCCGGGTGCACCTTCGCTCCCCAGCTGTCATCGCCTCCGACACCCATCTGCGCCAAAGATGTTCTCACGATCGTGTGATACGGCTTTGGCAGTTCATAAATATGCTTCGCCTCCTCCATCTGATGCGGCGTATAGAAAAGTGCAGAGGCACACATGGAAGACTGCGTCGCTTTGAACTTCAGTCCATACTGATAGGTACTGTCCTGAACTGACAGCCACCGCACATCCTCATGGTTACCACACTCCTGGGGTACGAGATAACGGGCCATGCAGTCCCTCACTTTCTTATGCCATATACCGATCTTTCCGCCGCGCTTGCGGTCAGCATACGTCTCCTCTTTTCCAAGTCCGTACCAGCGCACATCCGTCAGCTCCGGATCCAATGTAAACATCAGACCGAACTCCGGCATCTCCGGAAGCCCCTCCACCGGTGTGTGATCCATCGCGATAGTTATCTGCCCATCCTGATGGACAGTATAAGTAACAGTCACCTCCGCCATCGGAGTCGTCGCCAGAACAAAGTTAAACGGTATAAAAAATGCCCCGTCGTCCTTTATCCCCATCACATCACCGTATTTCTCTATATAAGCCTCCGACCACGGATACATCGGTCGCTCCGTACCTTCATCACGAGGCTTCTGATACAGACTTGCTATCTTCCACTGCGCATAGTCAAAGTCAGATCCGGCACCACGGTCATTGTCCGTCGGAGCCCGCCAAAAGTTCGGTCGCGGCGGCTCACTGAGAAGCTGCTTGCCCTTGTATATATACGAAACAAGACCTCTCTTGTCACCCGAGAATAATACCTCAAAATCCTCACCTCTGACACCGACATTTTCCTCGCCGATGATAACCTCAAGAGGTGTATGTGAGGGCATAGATATCTGCCTATCGTCAGTAGTAGTGTCCTCTTCCACAGTATAGATAAACTGATCAAAAGCCATCTCACATTCTTTGTATCCCCAGATAGTCTCTTCCTTCAGGCGGAAAGACACGATGATAGCATACTCACCGAGCTCCTTTTCCTCCCCGTAAAACGGCAGATCAAACTCCTCTTGGGATAGAGGCGCCACTGCGGTAGCTATCGTCGTTCTGTCTATCTCCTTACCCTCATGGAGCCATGTGACCACGCAGTCATAAACATCTGTCGATGTAAACAGATTCCGATTACGGATGATCATCCTGCCATCTGCAAACTCCACATGAATACTCTGATAATTGTACTTCACCTCCTGCATCTTCGGTGAAGGAGTACGATCAGCCCCGTAAACTATACCGTTGCCACTGAACTCATACGAGGCAGGACGCTCACCAAAGTCTCCACCGTAGAGCTGACAGTCTTCACCATACATCGTCTGACTCTCTATCGACTGATCGATATAATCCCAGATAAATCCACCCTGATACAACGGCTCTCTCTCGGTAAGATCCGTATACTTGTGCATCCCGCCACAGGAGTTTCCCATCGCATGTGTATACTCGCAACAGATAAATGGTTTCTCCCTATGCTCGCTTAAAAATGCCTCGATGTCCTCCACCGAAGTATACATCTGACTCTCGATATCACTCGTGTCCGGATATCTCCTATCATGAAAAATGCCCTCGTAGTGCACCAGCCTGTCAGGATCCAGCTTGTGAAAAAGATCCGTCATATGCTGCAAAACCTTTCCGCCGAAGGACTCATTTCCTATAGACCAGATCAGGATACATGGATGGTTTTTATCTCTCTGATAACACGAGTTCACCCGGTCAAGAAGCAGAGGCTCCCATTTATCATCATCTCCCGGGATAACCCTGTCTATGATCTCGTCTGCGTATTTATTTATAACATCATACTTGTACCAGTCGTTGAAGGAAAGGGTCGGCTGATCGACTGCACTGCCCGGATCAGTTACATCTGTCTGTCCGTCTTGACTCATCGGGCTATCCCCACTGCTCTGATAACTGAGACGAAGCTTCGCTTCCTCCCTCGCCTTCACCAGCGGGTCGTACATGTTCCACGTGCCGTGCGTCTCCATGTTGTTCTCTGCGATCAAATAGAGTCCGTACTCATCACACATATCATATATCTTCACATCGTTTGGATAGTGCGAGGTGCGGATCGCATTTATATTGTTCTGTTTCATCGTGACGAT
>JAFSTZ010000396.1 GCA_017445525.1 Eubacterium sp. | reverse complement strand
TTTTTCAATTCTTTTACTGCCCGGTCATAATCAGATAACGGATAACCCCGACGTATGTAGTTGGCAGTCCGCTCGTGGATGGTCTGAAGTCCCAACTCCACCCAAACCGGTTTTATCTTGTTTATTTCATCCAACAGATCAAGCACATCCTCCGGCAGACAGTCCGGTCGCGTCGCTATGGAAAGAGCCACGATATCCGGGTGGGAGATAGCTTCTTCGTATAATCTTCGGAGTCTGTCAACCGGAGCGTAGGTGCCGGTAAACGCTTGAAAATAAGCTATATACTTTCCATTTTTATTCTTTTTTTCGACGAGCTTTTTACCCTGCTCGATCTGCTCAGTCACAGACAGCTCAGGATCACCGGCGAACTCGCCGGATCCACCTTGCGAACAGAATATACAACCTTTTTCACCTTTGGTTCCATCGCGGTTCGGACATGTAAAACCGGCATTGATGGAAACCTTATATACCTTGCATCCGAATCTGGTCCGATAATATGAATTAACAGATGTATAAGTAAGCATATCCAGCTCCTTTATCTGCATACTATTTTTCTATATAAAAATCATCGTCTGGTGATGCGTTTTTTCCCGGGCACAATCGCCAGGCCGGGGCATACCAGTACGCAAAGATGACAACCGACACACTTGCTTCCGTCCATAATCGGTTTTCTGTTTTTATCCAAGCGGATCGCCTGATGTCCTCCGTCCGAGCAGGATATGACACATCTACCACATCCGATACATCTCTCTCTGACAAACTGCGGATAAAGTATCGTATCGCGCTCGAGTGCCTCGGTCGTTTCGCTGAGTGTACTCAATCCGAGACCGATCGCTTCCGTAACATTCTTAAAGCGTTTTTCAGTCAGATACAGATTCAGTCCGGCCTTCAGATCATCGATGATCCGATATCCATACTGCATGACAGCTGTTGTAACCTGGACGGTTCCGGCTCCTAAAAGGATAAACTCCAGTGCATCCTGCCAAGTCTCGATCCCACCCATCCCTGATATATGCAATTCTTTTAATTCCGGATTCAGACCGAGTTCGGAAATAAATCTCAATGCTATCGGCTTTACCGCGTTACCGCTGTATCCACCCAATGCGCTGCGACCGTGAACATCAGGTGCTGCCACGTAGGTATCGATGTCTACGCCGGTGATCGATTTGATCGTGTTTATCGCTGCGATACCATCTGCTCCGCCTCTCTTTGCAGCCTCTGCAGCGGGACTCATCGATGCGACATTTGGCGTGAGCTTCGCAAGAACCGGGATACTGCAACCACGCTTAGCCGCTGCTGTAAATCGTTCTACCAACTCCGGAACCTGACCGATATCACTTCCCAATCCCTCATCCATCATGTTGGGGCAGGAGAAGTTAAGCTCTACTGCGTCCGCTCCGTTTTTCTCGCACAAACCGGCAAGCTCTCCCCATTCTTCTTCATTTTGTCCCATGATCGATGCAAGGATAAACTTATCAGGATAGTTTTCTTTTAATTTACGAAAAACAGCCATATTCTCCTCGACACTGTGATCGGACAGCTGCTCTATATTTTTAAAGCCGATGATGCTTCTGTCACTACCTGTTATGGCAGAAAAACGGGGAGATGCTTCGTGAATATCAAGTGAACATATCGTCTTAAAGCAGACGCCTGCCCACCCTGCTTCAAAGGCGCGGGCACACATGTCATACGTACTTGCTACAACAGATGAAGAGAGCAAAAACGGGTTCTCCAAAGGTATCCCACACATGTTACATCTCAGTCGGTCTTCATCTGTGGGAGTAGGTATATCACACTCAGGTTTTACCTGATCATACAGTCGAGTCACCAGATCTTTTATAGGGACCTGACCACTCCTTACACAGGCACTCTCACAGGGAGATGAACAGTTTATACAGGGATTTACTTCCGGTAATCGCCCCGCTGCGCTCAACCCATTTTTAAACCAGATACTTCTTAGTAGTGCTGATGGATCTAGGTTTTCACATGCCTGATCGCAAGGCGCATCCTGGCACAGAGCGCAGTATATCATGTCAGACCTGTCAATGTGAGGCTCTTTTTTTATCATCGCTTACTCCTTACGGCTATGTCAAGCGTTTACTTGTTCATTTGGGATTAGATGCACTTCTGGACTCAACAGTTTGGATAACGCAGATACATGCTCTCCTTATCTCCAACCATTTGTATTATATATGCTGGTAATAAGACTGTCAATAGGGTTGGTAACTTGGGTTTTCATGGTGGAGGACTATCGTGGTGGAATTACATGGAAGCCGCAGAAATTCTTCAGGAAAAATATCATGTTATACTTCCTATACTGGACGGACATGCAAAAAGCGACCGGCCGTTTACATCGATTGAAAATAATGCATCCGAGATCATTTCATATATTGATGATAAATTGTCCGGATCTGCTTTGCTTATCGGAGGTCTCTCTCTGGGTGGACAGGTATTGTTGGAGATGCTTTCACAGCGAAAAAATATCTGCTCCTACGCCCTGATCGAAAGTGCAGCCGTAATCCCGTCAAAGGTTACAAATAAGCTGATATCACCCGCTATTAGGAGCACTTACGGTCTGGTAAAAAAACGAGGCTTTGCAAAAATGCAATTTCAGTCTTTGCATATCAAATCGGAATTATTTGAAGAGTATTATCGTGACACCTGCCTGATAAAAAAGCAGGATATGATCGCTTTTTTAAAAGCAAACACATCCTACTCTCTAAAAGATACTATCAAAGAATCCTCCGCTGAAATTCACGTATGTGTAGGAGAAAAAGAAACCAAAGAGATCCTACGCTCAGCCGAACTTATCAGCAAGACTCTTCCATCCTGCAGATTACACC
>JAFSTZ010000395.1 GCA_017445525.1 Eubacterium sp. | reverse complement strand
GTCATCTACACCCTTCTGCTTCTTGGTCGCATAGATGATTATGGCCGCAATACCGCATCCCAAACTGATGATGCCCGTAAAGCAGCAAACGATGGATACGATTCCGAGTATAAGTGCTGCGATACTTGTGCCCGGAGTAACCTTCCTCGGCTGTCCGGGATATCCCGGCTGTCCTTGATATCCGGGTTGTCCCTGGTATCCCGGCTGTCCCTGGTATCCCGGTTGTCCCTGGTATCCCGGCTGTCCCTGGTATCCCGGCTGTCCCTGGTATCCCGGTTGTCCCTGGTATCCCGGCTGTCCCTGATTTCCCGGCTGTCCTCCTGCATACGTCTGCTGAGCATAAGACTGCGGAGTCTCATCCTGCGCTTCAGTCTGCGGGTTATCTGTCTGTGTTTCAGTCTGCGAAGTCTCGGCCTGCGCTTCAGCCTCCTGAGCCACGCTCTCTTCCCCCGCATCAAACACTTCCTCGGAAGTCTCCGATTCATCATAGTTATAATCCGGCTGTACAGTCTCTGACTCCGGTACTATAGGAAGTCCACAGCTGCGGCAGAACTTTGCTCCTTCTTCATTTTCGGTTCCACAACTTTTACAAACCATATTTCTCTCCTTTTCATCGTTACATCAAAACCTTTGACAAAAATTCCTTTAACCTCTCATCGTGAGGATTCTCAAAGAACTCAGCCGGTGGTCTGTCCTCCTTGATCACACCCTCATCGATAAATAGTACTCTGTTTGCAACCTCCTTGGCAAATCCCATCTCATGTGTAACTATGATCATGGTCATTCCCTCAGAAGCAACTTCCTTCATGAGATCCAGAACCTCACCGACCATCTCGGGATCGAGTGCCGAAGTCGGCTCGTCAAAAAGGATCACATCAGGATTCATCGCCAGAGCTCTGACTATAGCCACACGCTGTTTCTGTCCTCCCGAAAGAGTGGAAGGATATGCACCCGCAAACTCCTGAAGACCTATCCTCTCAAGCAGCGCCAGAGCTTTTGCATTCTCCTCGGCGATGATCATCTTTTTGGTCTTTTTCTTATCTACACCTTCATCATTCTCTATCTTTCCATGCGTCCTGACATATATAGGAGCAAGAGAGATATTCTGAAGAACTGTTTTGTTATTAAACAAATTGAAGTGCTGGAACACCATGCCCATCTTCCTGCGGTGAACATTTATATCAACCGACATATCAGCAATGTCGACACCACCGAAGATGATCTGCCCTCCGTCAGGATCCTCCATACAGTTTAAGCATCTTAAAAATGTGCTCTTTCCCGATCCTGACGGACCGGTGATAACAACTATATCACCCTTATCAACATGGAGATTTATACCGTTTAATACCGGAGTCCCTCTAAAGCTTTTTTTCAGATCAATTACGTCTATCACTTTTTCTCAGGCTCCTTTCCATCAGGCGTATCCCGATAGTGATCAGGATAACCATGACAATATAGATCACAGCCATAACGAGATAAGGAACCATAAACTCATAGCTGTTACTTCCTATGTAGTTAAACGCCACATAAAGATCCGTGGCACCGACAAAACTTACAACCGAAGTATCCTTGATAAGCATGATAAACTCGTTACCAAGAGTGGGCAGGATATTTTTCACAGCCTGCGGAATAACTATCATCCGCATAGTAGTCGCAAAGCTGAGTCCCACTGCGCGTCCCGCTTCCATCTGTCCCGGATCCACGGACATGATACCGCCTCGCATGATCTCGGAAACATACGCTCCGGAGTTCAGTCCAAACACAAGTATCGAAACAGCAACAGATGACATCTGAACACCCATGATCGGAAGCAGTACATAGTAGAAAAGAAGCAACTGAACTACTACCGGAGTACCTCTGAAGAATCCGACATAGACAGTACAGATTCCATTTAGTACTCTGGGCAGAAGCTTATACTTCGGCACGACTCTGACAGCTCCGATAAGTATACCTATGATTATACCTATAAGCAATCCAAGAACCGCTATTATAAGGGTATTTCTAAGCCCTTCTATGATGACATCAGATCCGCCATAGTTTACAAAAATATCGACGAACTGATCCCATTTTTGTCCAAAATCACCCATCACTATCTCCGAATCACTGAGCATTCATTGCGTCAGTTATGCACTTGGCCGGCGCAGCGTCTATGACAACATAGTCGAGATTACCGTTTATCAGATCCATAACTGCAAGCGAACCGTTTTTGTAACCAACCGTTGTTACAGGAAGCTTTTCAAAACCGGCTTCCTCATCACCTTCGCAATAAAGCTTTCCTGTTGTACCATTCTGAACACCGATCTTTGTGGCACTGTCAAAACCGGTAAGGATCTTGTGTACCGCATCAGCATCCTTTGCACTGTCAAATGTAGTATCATCAGCCTTTACGATGATACGCTGTGATGCGTTATAGTATGAGGATGAGAACTCAACATACTTCTTTCTGGACTCCTTGATGGTGAGACCTGCCATAGCGATATCACACTTGTGCTGACCTACCGAAAGACAAACCGCATCAAAGTCCATGTTCTCGATGACAAGCTCCTTGCCAAGCTTCTTTGCCAAAGCATCAGCGATCTCCATATCGATACCGAGGTACTTATCACCCTTGGTATACTCAAACGGCTCAAAAGCTGCATTTGTTGCAACTACCAGCTGATCCTTGGAATCATCGCGGGCAGCGCTTGTAACTGCCTGCGGCTTGCCGTCACCGAAATAGTTGTTACAGATCTTGTCAAACTCACCATTTCCCATGATCTCATCTATAAAGTCATTTGTCTGCTGCAGAAGCTCCGGCTGATCCTTGTCTACACCGAAAGCATACTGCTCGGATGAGAGATCAACATCGATAACTCTTACCTTCTCACCGCTTGCCTCTGTGGTATCTGTGGTATCAGCGCTATCTGCCGCATCGGCGTTAGCATCAGCGCTTCCGCTATCAGTACCCTCTGTTGTTTCTGTCTGTGTTTCAGTTCCTTCCTTTGCCGCATCTCCACCGCATCCGGTGAGCGTCATAAACCCGAGCGCTGCAACAAGTGCAAATACTGCAATTTTTTTTAACATTTCTTTTTCCTCCACCTTAGCTTATTTATTTTTCTTTCCCTTCTTTTTCCCTCCATTCAAAGTTTCTTCGAACTCCTCAAGAAGGGCTTTTTGTTCTTTATTCAGGCTCGTCGGCACATCTACGATAACATCGACGTAGTGGTTACCGCGAACATTTTTATTGCGAAGCGTAGGAACACCCTTGCCGCGAAGACGGATCCTCGTGCCGGACTGGGTACCGGGCTTGACAGTGTACGCAACCTCGCCGTCGATGGTCGGTATGATGACCTCACCGCCGAGAGCTGCTCTCGGGAAGCTGATATGATACAGTGAATAAATATCTATATCGTGACGCTCGAACTCGGGATGTCTGTCGACATAAACCTCCACGAGAAGATCACCTCTGGCTCCACCGTTTTTGCCGGGCTCACCCTTGCCGCGAAGTCTGACGCTCTGACCGTGGTCGATACCGGCAGGGATGGTGACAGAAAGCTTCTCTGTCTTGGTTACATATCCTGAACCCTTACATGTCGGACATTTATCACGGATGATCTTTCCGGTTCCCGAGCAGGCTCTACACGGTGATACGTTCTGTACCATGCCGAAAAGTGACTGCTGCGTGTGGACAACCTGACCGGATCCGCCGCACTGGCCGCAGGTAACCGGCTGAGTCCCCGGCTTACATCCGTTGCCTCCGCACTTTTTACACTCTATCTTGGATGGTATCTCGACCTCTTTCTCTGTTCCAAAGCATGCCTCTTCAAAGGTGATACGTACCTGGGTGCGCAGATTAGCTCCCTTGGATGGGGCATTGGGATCTGCAGAACGTCTGGATCTGCCGAAACCTCCGCCAAAGAGGTCGCCGAAGATATCCCCGAAGCTTCCGAAGATATCATCCATATTCATATTGAACCCGCCACCGCCGGCACCTCCATCGAACGCCGCATGACCGAACTGGTCATACTGACGGCGCTTATCCGGATCACTGAGGACAGCATAGGCTTCGGAGGCCTCCTTGAACTTGGCCTCCGCTTCCTTGTCCCCGGGATTGGTATCCGGATGATATTTCTTGGCGAGTACACGATACGCTTTCTTCAGCGCTGCGTCATCGGCATTTTTATCGACGCCGAGGACTTCATAATAATCTCTCTTATCTGACATGATTATCTCCTATGTGATCCGTGCAGGTGACCGCGGAGACTCGGATTCCTCCGGAATCCTCGTTCGCGGTCACCTGTCCATCCCAGACAGAACATCGATAGCCACATGTGTGCAAGCACACTGTGGCCACCATGTTCTGTCCGGCACGGATCACTCTTAGACTTCGCGGAAGTCTGCATCTACAACATCATCATCTGCTGAGCTACCACCCTGGTCCGGTGCCGGGCCGGCCTGGCCTCCCATGTTGCTCATATCCGGACCTGCTCCTCCGGCCTGTCCCTGCAACTGCTCATACATCTTGGAGAAAACTGCCTGAGAGCTGTTCATCAGAGACTCCTTGGCTGCCTTGAGCTCATCGATATCCGCATCGGACATGTTCTCTGGTGTAGTTCTCTCAAGGATTGCCTTTACCTTGTCGATCTCAGCCTGTACTTTATCCTTCTCAGACTGATCAACCTTGTCACCTACCTCGTTAAGAGCCTTCTCGGTCTGGAATACCAT
>JAFSTZ010000394.1 GCA_017445525.1 Eubacterium sp. | reverse complement strand
CTTTGTTCAAAATACCTGACAACATCGCCTGTACCATTTTGCCGCAAACTATAATACCTAACATAATATATATACCTCACTGATAATTACGTGCAGATAATCTATACAAAGAGGTTCTGCCTACGGCAGAACGGCTAAATCTCTAAGCTCAAACTGCGCTTCGCTTGTTTTCGCTAAGAGCTTCATGTCTCCAACATCTTTATCCTCCTCAGGTGCTTTTCCTCACCCGAGAACGGCGTGTCCAAAAACGTATCTACTATCTTCTTTGCCAGATCCTCTCCGATCACTCTTGCGCCTAACGAAAGCACGTTGGCATCGTTATGAAGTCTGGTCGCCTCAGCCGAAAAACAGTCGCCGCAGAGCGCAGCACGGATACCTTTTACTTTGTTTGCAGCCAGAGAAATACCGATACCGGTGCCGCAGATGATGATCCCTCTGTCACACTCTCCGGAAGCCACAGCCTCCCCGACTTTTTTCCCGTATATAGGATAATCGGTCGACTCCTCAGTATAAGTACCGTAGTCCTTGTACTCCTCGCCTCTCTCCTTCAGATGCTCCATGATAACCTGCTTCAGTCCGAATCCCGCGTGGTCACTTCCTATAGCTATCATCTGTTCCTCCTCTCACTGCCATCCCAACCGTTTTTTCAGCTTGTACAGCAGATCCTTCAGCTCAGTATATAGATTCTCGTAGGCAGCATCATCACCTCCGTAAGGATCATATACATCATCCTCGAGCCCAACAAACTCCTTTAACGTATAAACATGCTCCTTTAGTTTGTAATTCTCTATCAGCTTCACCTTCTCGGTAAATGCCATGGTGATGACCAGAGTGTGCTCATCTATATCCTCATCTCTGAGGAGCCTTGACGAAAGCTCTTCGCAGGGCACCGAGTGAGCACTCAGAACATTTATCACCTTTTGATTGATCGGCTCCGAAAAGAGCACTACCAAACCTCTGGAACATATCTCTATGGAACGATCCATCACTATACTTCTCATGATCCACTCTGCCATGGGCGATATAGTGACATTTTCCTTGCAGACAAATATCAGCTTGTCGTAATCCTCGAGGTCGATGACCTGACCGCCCGCTGCCTTCATCAGGCGATTCATCAGCGCATCCTCGTGCTCCGTACCGAAAAATGTCTCAGCATATATCCTCGTGACACCCAGACTGTCGAACTTCCTCAAAGCACCATACATGCTCTGTCCGAGTGTATTGTCCTTCTCCGATCCTATGGAAAGGACGACTCCGTAATCATATAAATCTATCCTCTCATCGCAGGTCAGTATACCGGTCTTATCACTCGGAAACTGCCTTACGAGCTCATTTATCTTGGAACATACCTGCGAGTCATCACCGCGAACTACAGTAAGCTCGGCTTCAGGCGCATAATGCCTGTACTTCATCCCGGGTGCCTTCGGTGACTGATCTCCGCTTACGGAAGAGTATTCCGGTATCCCGTCGTCTCCGGCTCCTCCGATAACATCCTCTATCATCTGAGCGGTTATAAATCCCGGTCTGAGGATCACCGGTCTGAGAGCCGTCATATCAAGTATGGTCGACTCGTATCCGATCCCGACGCTGCCGCCGTCTATGATCATATCAACATGCGTATCCAGATCCTCTATCACATGCGCCGCCTCGGTAGGACTCGGTCTCCCCGATCTGTTGGCGCTGGGTGCTGCTATGGGCATACCCGCTGCCCTGATAAGATCAAGTGCCCCTGCATGCGCAGGCATACGAACTGCTACGGTATTCAGCCCGCCTGTCACGGTAGACGGCACCTTGTCATTTTTTAAAAATACGAGCGTCATCGGTCCCGGCCAGAAGGTATCCATCAGCTTTTTAGCCGCATCGGAAACCTCAACCGCGATGTCATCCAGCATCTCCCTGTCGGCGATATGTAGGATGAGAGGATTGTCGGACGGACGTCCCTTGGCCTCATATACCTTTTTAGCCGCATCTTCATCAAATCCGCTGCATCCCAGACCGTACACTGTCTCCGTAGGAAACGCCACAAGGCCGCCGGACTTGAGTATATCCGCAGCCTTTTCGAGCTCATCGGGCTTATATCCCTCCGATGTATCCCAGGTGATAATCTGAGTCTGCATACACCTCTCCCATCATACCATAATTACAAATAAATATCAACACAAAAATGCCACATATTACGATTCACAGATGAATGAGCAACAAAGGTAGTCCGATACCTGCATCCTTATAATCTTACCCTGCCAGTGCATCCCTGACGGTCTCCCAGGTGATGGCTCTTTCATACCCCATTGCCCAGAACGCTACGCCAGCAAGTTCATTCTCAGTCGCAACAGCTATCTTCTCTTTCAGAGATCTCTCGTTTTCCATCCAGATCTTGAAGGTTTTATCTGTTCCTTCCTTTATCTCGGCATAATACTGCCCTGTTTCCTTATCCCAGTTGGCATTTCCGCCTTTTCTCCACAGCCAGTTCTCCGCCTCGCTGATACCCATGACCTTGCTGCGAAGCTTGGTTCCGTTCTTGGTGGTCTTCTCAAGCCAAAGCCTCGTATAGAACGGCAGACCTGCTACGATCCTCTCCTTCGGCATCTGGTTCAGTGCCTTTGCTATGGCATCCTGAACATATAGCAGTGACGATACCGACCCAGCCTCCTCGCTGCCTGCATAGTGCTCGTCATAGGCCATAAATACGCAGTAGTCCACGATCCTGCCCTGCTCTGCAGTGTTATAGAACGAGTTGAACTCACGGATCGGATAGTTATCGGATGAAACGATAAGATCCTTCTTGTGGCACTCAACCGTAAGCTCTCGCAAAAACTGTAGATACCCTGCAGCCGACTTATCCTTTATTCTCTCGAAGTCAATATTTATCCCGTCAAAGTTATACTTTTTGGCTTCCTTTAACAGCTTTTTGATAAGCCTTCTGCGGGATGTGGTCTCTCCCAGCAGTGATGCATGACGCAGCTCCTCTCCCGGGAAATCCCTCACGGTCGGCCAAAGCTTATAGCCGTTCTCATGCACAGCGTTT
>JAFSTZ010000393.1 GCA_017445525.1 Eubacterium sp. | reverse complement strand
TACGAGCCCGGCACATCCGAGCTTACTAAAACAGGTGAGTGGAGATCGCGCACACCTGTCTGGGATACATCGAAGTGCAAGCAGTGTTTGATGTGTACTCCTTACTGTCCGGATTCATCGATACCGGTAGTAAACGGTAAAAGAACAGACTTTGATTATGATCATTGCAAGGGATGCGGCATATGTTTGAAGGTATGTCCGTTCCAGGCCATAACGTGGAGTGATAAAGTGTGAGTACTCACGCGTTAAGTTAGTATTGAAGGAGATAGATTAAAATGAGCAAGAGAGAAAGATTATCAGGCAATGAGGCCATCGCAACGGCCATGAGGCAGATAAATCCTGATGTGTTTGCGATGTTTCCGATAACACCTTCCACCGAGATACCGCAGTTTTTTGCGCAGTATGTGGCAGACGGAAAGGTAGATACAGAGTTTATATGTGTGGAAAGTGAGCATTCGTCCATGTCTGCATGTATGGGTGCAGAGGCGGCAGGTTGTCGTGCAGTTACGGCGACTTCGTCTGCAGGGCTTTCTTTTATGAATGAGGCGCTCTATGTGGCGGCGTCATCGAGACTTCCCATCGTGCTTGCGGTGGCATGTCGAGCACTGACCGGACCTATAAATATAAATCATGACTATTCGGACTCCATGGCGGAGAGGGATTCCGGATTTATACAGCTTTACGGCGAGAACAACCAGGAGGTTTACGACAACTATCTGATGGCTCACCGCATCGCAGAGCATCCGGATGTGCGTCTGCCGCTCATGGTGTGCGAGGACGGATTTATCACATCGCACGCTCTGGAGAATATCGAGCTTGAAGACGATGATGAGGTGAAGAAGTTCGTCGGGACATATAACCCGGAGAACTATCTGTTGAGCGAGGAGAATCCTCTTGCAGTCGGACCTTACGGCATCTCATCTTACTATATGGAGGCCAGGGTGGCGCAGGCAACTGCCATGAAAAACGCCAAGAAAGTCATCCTTGATGTAGCAGCTGATTTTGAAAAATGTTTCGGTCGTTCATACGGTTTCTTTGAGGAGTATAAGATGGATGACGCCGAGATAGCCATGGTCATCATGGGTTCATCGGCGGGAACAGCAAAGGCAGCGGTTGATGAGCTGAGGGATCAGGGAGTGAAGGCCGGTCTGATAAAGATCAGAGTGTTCAGACCGTTCCCGGGAGAGGAGCTTGCCAAGGCGCTTTCAGGTGTTAAAGCAGTAGCTGTTATGGACAAGAGTGAAGGCTTCTCGGCCTGTGGCGGACCTCTGTTTGCGGAGACCTGCGGAGCCTGCATCAATCTCAAAGAGAGACCGCTCATGATGGATATTGTTTACGGACTGGGCGGCAGAGACTTTACCGTGAAGGCTGCTCACAGTGTGTATGCGAGACTTCAGGAGGCTGTGAAGACCGGCGAGGTCAAAGATACATATATCCATATGGGACAGCGTGAGGCTGACGGTAGTACGAGTTCTGATGGTTTCGAAAACAAGTGATAAAAGATATAGATTGGCGGGTACATTTATATGGAAACCCGTCACTTACGGAGGTTTGTGATGGCTTACAATCTAAAAAAAGAAATGGAAAAGGAAGAGCGCTTCCATCCGGGACATCGTCTTTGTGCCGGGTGCGGTGCCGGTATAGTTTGCCGCGCCATGATGCGTGCGGTCGATCCGGAGGACAAGGCAGTTATCTGCAACGCTACCGGATGTCTCGAGGTTTCGTCTTTTCAGTATCCGTATACAGCGTGGGAGGATTCATATATCCATACCGCATTTGAGAATGCATCCGCAACTGCATCTGGAGTTGAGGCGGCGTATAACTTTAAAAAGAAAAAAGGTCAGATCAAGGGCGATATAAAGATACTCGCCATCGGCGGTGACGGCGGTACGTATGATATCGGTTTCCAGTCGATGTCGGGAGCATTTGAAAGAGGACACGACTTTACATATTTTTGTTATGATAACAATGCATATATGAATACCGGTACACAGAGATCATCGGCAACACCGAGATTTGCCTCGGCGACCACCACTCCTGCGGGCGTGGAGAGTGTCGGGAAAAAGCAGAATCAGAAGGATCTTACACAGATCATGGTTGCACACGGATCGCCGTATGTGGCTCAGACCACTCTGTTCGGGACAATGAAGGACTTCCACGAGAAGGCTCACAGAGCTATCTATACAGAGGGACCGACATTT
>JAFSTZ010000392.1 GCA_017445525.1 Eubacterium sp. | reverse complement strand
ATGCGTAGTGTGTCTGAAATCAATTTATATAAAAGGAGAGAGAAGTTATGGGAACAGTGGCTGAGAATCTGAAAGATGTTGAGCGAAAGATACAGGCGGCGTGTGAGCGCGCCGGGAGAAAAAGAGAGGAAGTGACGCTTGTTGCTGTCAGCAAAACAAAGCCGGTTGAGATGATCAGAGAAGCGATGGAAGAAGGGATCACTGTGTTTGGTGAGAACAAGGTTCAGGAGCTTGTTGAAAAGCACGATGAACTGCAGGGTGAACTTGAGTGGCATATGATAGGTCATCTACAGAGGAACAAGGTATCAAAACTTCCGGGCAGGGTGAAGATGATCCACTCTGTTGATTCTCTGAGACTTGCAGAGGAGATAGACAGACAGTTTGAAAAAGCAGGTCTTGTTGCGGACATATTGATCGAGGTTAATGTGGCAGGTGAGGAGTCAAAGTTCGGACTTGCTCCACAAGATGTGGAGGATTTTTTGGATAAAATCAAGAATTTTAACCATATATGCGTTAAAGGATTGATGACAATCGCTCCATTTGTGGAAGATCCGGAAGAAAATCGTAATATTTTTATAAATTTAAGAAAATTACTTATTGACATGAGAGCAAAAAACAACGATAATATAGATATGACAGAATTGTCTATGGGGATGACCGGTGATTATGAGGTAGCAATCGAAGAGGGGGCTACATTTGTAAGAGTTGGCACCGGTATCTTTGGAAACAGAATTTATCAGAAAGGATGAGAAACCATGGCATTGAATTCAATACTCAATTTTTTTCGTATTGAGGATGACGAAGGTTATGAGGATGATGACGGTATGTATGCTGATGAGGAGGAGACCAAACAGGAGAGACCTGTTTCAAGAAAAAGCTTCCAAGCCGTTAAGAATGATGAAACTGATGATGAGGAGAGCACGGGCAGACGTTCCGGCTTCCTTGGTTCAAAATCAAAGGTGGTGCCTATGAAACCGGCAATGCAGGTAAATATTATTTCTCCGACATCTTTTGAAGACTCACAGGAGATCTGTAACAAGTTGTTATCAGGAAGACCGGTAGTGGTCAATCTTGAAGGATTTGATCCCGATAATGCACAGAGGATCATGGATTTTATATCCGGTTGTATCTATGCGATAAACGGAAAGTACAACCAGATCGCAAAGTATATTTTTATATTTTCACCTGAGAACGTCGATATCAGTAGTGATTCGATTTCCATTAACGAGAATACGGTATCCATGATGCCAACCATAGATAGAGAATTCTAAGGAGGTTTCACGCGATGCTATCGCCTTTGGAATTAGAAAACAAGAGGATCCTTACAAGCAAGCGTAAGTATGACCGGTTCGAGATGGATGAGTATCTCGATATGATTTTTGAGAACTATAAGGCTCTTTATGCTGAATATGAGGATCAGAAAAAGCAGATAAAAACCCTTACGGATGGTATACAGTATTACAGATCTATCGAGTCTACCATGCAGAAGGCACTTATCCTGGCGGAGAAAACATCCAAGGAGACCAAGGATGCAGCATTGTTAAAGGCTGAGTCCATCGAGAAGGACGCTCTTGGAAAAGCTGACAGGATCATCAACGAAGCTGAAAACGAGTACAACCGTATACGTGAGAAGTGTCTTGCTTTGGTTCAGCAGTTCAATAACTATAAGGCTCAGCTTCAGGTAGCTGCCAAGGAGCAGTTGAAACTTATCACGAGTGCCACTTTTGATGTGGATACTCCTGATAGCCTTGAACAGACACCGTATGAAAGTAGCATGACGGCCGAGCAACTCAGTGCTATGGCTGATGCATCGGGAGGCTATCAAAGTCCGGATTATCAGTATCAGACAACAGAGCCCGGGTATGATGTTTCGACAGCTGAGTCCGATCAGTTTGTACAGCAGGAACAGTTCGCTCAGGAAGAGCCTGCTGATCAGTCGTCATCAGTATACACTTTTTCGGGTGATACACAGCCTCTGCCTGATATAAGCAGTATGGTTTCAACGGGAGCCGAGCCGGTTTATCCGCAGGATGGCCCCGGGATACCTGCTCCTCAGCCTGCCATAACAGAAGATCAGTCGCCTGTTGTTCCCGAGCAGAGCGTAGTTCCGGTATCAGAACCTGAAGATATAACATCACAGTTTGAGATGTATACCGAGGAGACTGCTGCCGAACCTGTATATGAACAGGCTACTACACCTGTCGCACAGACTGTTGGGCAGGCACAGACGTTTACAGCCGAGCCTGCACTCGAACCTGTTCCGGTACCTAAACCGGAGAGACTTGAGCCAGTACCTGACAAGACTATGGTTTTACCTGATGTTACAGGCATAGAAAGAACAGCGAGACGTGCTGTCAGACAGGCTATGACCGAGGAAGAGGCTCTTTCTCTGATGAACGCCGAAACGATCAATCTCGGTGATTCCATCAAGGAAGTCCGCACTCATGAAGAAAGCCTCCAGGTACCGGAAAAGAACACGAATACTACAGAGCAGCTTATACTTGAGCCTGCTCCGCCTGAACATGTTATGAGTCACAATACACCGCAGGGACTTGACTCTATCCTTCAAAACATGTCGATAGGTAAAAAGAAAAAGAATAACGGAGTGACCGATGAGGATCCATTTGAGTTCCTCGGATCGGTTGATGATTTTTGATGAATAAAAAGCGATTTGGCGGGGTGAAGACGCATGTTATTTTTTCAGCGATCTTCATCCTGTTATTGTTGATTGACAGACTGACAAAGCAGTGGGCAGCATCGTCATTGATGCAGGGAGATATCCCGGTGATCGATGATGTGCTTGTATTTCATTATCTGGAGAACAGAGGCGCTGCGTGGGGCTTTTTGGAAAATGCATTCTGGCTTTTCTATATCATAACTATAGTTGCGGTCGTTGTCATGGCATATTTCTATGCCAAAATACCTTTTGTTAAACGTTATCTGCCTCTCAGAACGCTCGTGATAGTACTCTGTGCCGGTGCAGTCGGAAACTTTATTGACAGAGCATTTTACCACTATGTGATCGATTTTATCTACTTTAAGGCTATAGATTTCCCTGTATTTAATGTGGCGGATATCTATGTTACGGTTTCGGTTTTGGTCATAGTCATTATGCTGTTCTTTGTTTATAATAAGGATGAACAGCTTTGGAACAAAAAAGGGAGAGACGATGAGTCAGACAGATGAAAGAGATTTCTTTGTTGATAAATGTGATGACGGACTCCGCCTTGATATTTATCTGACTGAGCAGACCGAACTCACCAGATCACATATAAAAAAACTTATCAAAGACAACCTGATCTTGATCAATGGTACTCCGGCATCAAAATCAGGTCTTGTTATATCTTCAGATGACAGGATACATATGAGTATTCCGATAGCTGAGGAGATAGATATCGTTCCGGAGAGTATCCCTCTTGATATCGTATATGAAGACAGTGATCTGATCGTTGTAAACAAGCCCAAGGATATGGTTGTACATCCGGCTCCCGGACACCCCAACCATACTCTGGTCAATGCGCTATTGTATCACTGTAAGGGCGACCTATCGGGAATAAACGGAGAGATAAGACCTGGGATAGTCCACAGGATCGACAAGGATACAACCGGGCTTATAGTTGCCTGTAAAAATGATATCGCACACCAATCGCTGGCTGCACAGTTTGCTGTTCATAGTATCAGCAGGAGATATCAGGCTATAGTTTGCGATAATCTGTCTCAGGATGACGGCACCATAGATCGTGCTATAACCAGAGATCTTCGCGACAGAAAACGTATGCAGGTATGCGATGAATCAAAAGGAAGACATGCCGTAACACATTTTCATGTTATAGATCATCTGAACAAAAAGTATAACCATATTGAATGTATATTGGAAACCGGCAGGACACATCAGATACGTGTACATATGTCGTCGATACATCATCCTTTGCTGGGGGATCCGGTATACGGCAGGGAGGATCCAAAGTTTAAAAATCTACAGGGACAGGTACTTCACGCAAAAAGTTTGGGATTTATACATCCGACGAGCGGACAATATATGGAATTTGATTCCGAGCTTCCACCATATTTTGTAGAGGTTTTGAAACGCGTAAAAAAACTTTAAAATATTAAAAAAAATACCCTTGACAACTTAGTGTATACAGGTGTAGAATAGGCTTACACGCTCGAAAAACGAGTGTATACTGCTGTAGAACGGTTATTCTACCGGTATAGTGGATAAGTTATTTCGGAGGTATTTTTTTTGATGGCAAACAAGCAGGAAGAGATCAGATTACACGAGGGTGAGTTAAACGTTATGGAGCTTCTGTGGTCCAACAGCGTATTGGCTGCAAAGGATATTGCTAAGATTATCAAGGAATATATCGGCTGGGAAAAAAATACCACATATACAGTCATT
>JAFSTZ010000391.1 GCA_017445525.1 Eubacterium sp. | reverse complement strand
GTTTATGAGAGGGCTGACAAGGCGCTCTATGTCGCAAAGCACGAGAGTGAAGAGGGATATTATATTCACTGGCGTACAGACGACGAGATAGAAAGACAGAAAAAGACATCTGCGGATCTGAAGGCTTTGGTATCGGTTCTTAAAAACCGTGAGCATAACAAGGGGGGTCTCGAGGTTGATCTTCCGGCATTTACTACTATGCTGAATTACATTACGGATGTTGCCGAGAGGAACAATCAGAGAGTCAGACTTCTGCTCTTTACACTGATGTCTGATCAGGAGCATAGGGTGACGGTTGATGAAACCGAGAGAGTTATGACTATACTCGAGAGAGCCATACTGAAGTCCATAAGAAGTGTAGATGCGACCACCAAATACAGTGCGACACAGCGTATCGTTCTTTTGCTGAATATGGATGAGGAACAGATACATGTGGTCACCGATCGTATCATGATGGAGTTTTACAAGATGTATGACAAGAAGCAGATACATATTCATTATGATTCTGCTGATCTGTCGAATGAAGGAAAGAGTGTGTAACACTTTCCGTGCAGCCGGGGAGTTAGCGGTGCCCTGTACCTGCAATCCGCTCTAGCAGGGGTGTTGTCTCATAGAGGGTCAGTTCCTTTGGAGCTGCCCGCAGAAAGTGGCGTTGAAGTCCGGGTCCCATGCAACAGGGACTCGTGAACCGTGTCAGGTCGGGAACGAAGCAGCACTAAGCGATGCTTCTTGTGTGCCGTGGGGGCGCCTGGACTGAGTTTACTGCTGCGGTAACGTCTGATGGGATTGATTCGAAGTGAGACGCACGGATGTTTTATATAGAAGGAGAACACATGGCTGCTGAATTGACCATAAACGAAACAACGCCGGTGGCAAAGGGTGTAAGCATCTTTGACAAGGGCGATGAGCTCACATGCGTGGCCCTAGTACTAAAGGGGCGTGTGCAGGTATGCTCTACCGGGATCATGGTCACTTTGGGAAGCGGCAATTTTTTAGGTATCTGTGATGTTCAGAGAGGACAGCACAGCTTTACGTATGTAGCGGGAGACGGTGTGACTATATACCCTCTGCCCGTCAATGATATATCCAGAGTAAAACTACTCATAGAAGGGAAGGCTCAGTACAGGGGCCTTCTTGTTACGTCACAGAACTTTCTTATACGTGATCTCAACAAGTCGTTGAACAAGCTGTATAAATCCGTCACCGAGCTGAAGGATTTTCTGGTTTCAGGCTACGAGAGATATACCAAGGAGGCTCTGGATTCCGGGCTTATCCCGCAGGATATCCCGACACTTGACAGACTTGCGGCAGAGTCCATAGATGAGATAAAGCGTCCGGCAGGGTTGGATTATTATCTTGAGGCGGCAAGCGTTGAAGTCGAGGCGCAGAGAGCTTATCTGGGATCAAAACCCGTGATCGCGATGAGACATTATATGGAGCAGTGCGAGTTGTTCCCGGCTTTGATCGACGGATGCCGTATATACGGTGAGTGGATATTCAAGCTTTTCAGATCGCTCATCATGGATGAGAAAAATCTTTTCACATATGTAACCAAAACCGCCCTTGATATGAAGAAAGCAGGGCAGAGTGTAAAGGAGATATCATCACTGGTAGATGAGATCATAGCTCAGATCGATGACACGGAGCGTGTGCTCATAGATGTTGTAGGTACGGATCCGAAGCTGAATCGTTCCAACATGCAGGCACTTTATATGGCTCTTTTGTCCGATGATGTAGATGCCATAGTGGAAACTCCGGAGCAGGATCTGTCCATGCTCAGCAATTCAGTTGATCAGATACTGGAGTACAGCGGTATCGAAGAGGAGGTAGGCAGGAAGTTTAAGGATGCTCTTGACGGATTTATGCGCCTTACGGACAAGTTCGGTCGTACCAAGGAGGCTCAGGTTATACGTAAGGGGATCAGTGAGCCGTTTTTCGTTATATATGAGGCTGTGGTTAAAAAGAGTTTCAAAGATCCCAATCCTCCTCTTGCGGTGAAACTGTTTTTAACATACGGATATGTGAGTGAGGAGCTGCTTACCGAGGAGGATTTAAAGACTCTTCTTTCGCTGCCTGATATAGGAGCCGGTGATCTTGACTGTCATGTTTATACTATGGCCGAGTGGCTCAAGGAGATATATGAGGGCAGAAAGCTACCCTCCAAAGATGAGTTTGACGAGGACTATCAGGAGCATGCGCGCAAGGACTTTGCCAAGAACAAGTCAGCTTATGACAAGATGATGGCTGACAGGGATGCCAAGCTGCATTTCGAGGTTGACAACCTGTTCAGATATGCGGATCGTCTTATAAATGGCAATATATCGACATTTGTTCCGGTGCTTACATCGGAGGGTATACTTACAACATTGGCGAATGCGGCAGTTACCGGTGCATCCATAAACGCCGCTGTGCGCAAGGTTGAAAAGATAGACTACAGTATATTTTTCAGGGAGATCCGTTCAAGTTATGAGGAGGTCGATCTGAATATATTTACAAATGTCGATCGTTTCACTCCGGACTTTATACTGTTTCCGGTGTGCGGTGGAGGCTGCCAGATGTGGCAGGATATAGAGGGCAAACAGAAAACCACACACGGAAGGATACTGATGCCCACGCTGGCCGAGTCGGATATAGATTCGATGGTTCTGAGGATGATGGCACACTACCGTTGGGAGAAATGCCGCACGGAGATGGGTGCGCAGTGGAACAACTATAGATATCCCTCTCTTACAAGTGAGTATACGGATTATCTGCAGTTTTATAAAAAGAACTCGGATCTGTCGGCTGAGAAAAAGGAAAAGATCAAGTCTCAGCTGACTCAGGCGGGGAACAGACATAGGGATGTATTTACGAGGGATTACACTGACTGGATACTCAGAGAGGCTGCCGGAGCCATGAGGCTTAACAAGGTAAGCCGTGATATATTGTATACCTATTGTCCTATATCACAGGAGATAGCGGCCGGACTGATAACGCAGACATCCTACGCCGAGGCTGCAAAAAGACATATTATAGAGCAGAAAAAGGTAGAGAAAAATATCCAGAACGTCATGCATAAGTTTACTAAAAACGGGTTTGATGTTCCACCTGAGATTGAGAAGACGATGAAGTTCCTTTTGGAGGCGTAAAGGGATGGCAAAGAAGAGAAGAGAGATAGAGAGAAGCCTGGAGATACTGGATGATCTGGCTGCGGACAGGCGCTATGATGCTGCCTGGGATGTAGTAGCCGAGCTTTCTCCCGAGGAGGTTGACTCCGTTCATCACCTGAAGCTGATGGCAAAGGTTCAGGAGGAAACAAAGCATTATGATGAGATGAAGAAAACCTATCTGTATCTTTTTAATATGACCAAGGCAAGACATAATCTCAAAGAATATGTCAAGGTTCTGATACGCATAGGTGAGTTTGGCGAAGCAAAGCTCTATCTGAAGGAGTTTGAAAAGATGGATGGAGCCATAGCCGATGACTTTGATCTGAGATATGCCATGGCAGAGGCCTTGGAGCTTGGAATCGATGAGAAGATCAAACTTCTTGAGGATTTTAAAAAGGAAGAGTACATGGAGAACTGGGGGCAGAAGCTCGCAGAGCTCTATGGCCAGGCAGGAAGGATAGAAGAAAAAAAGAGAGAGCTGGCGGATCTTCATCTGTGGTTCGGAGGTGTCAGGATCATACCGGACGATCCTGATCCTGATCCGGGGGATCAAAGAGTGGTTGATGAGACCTCAGAGAATCTGGTAGCAAAGCTTGAGGCTCATTCTGATATAGAGAATGCCATCTCAGAGAGTGTAGGTGCAGAGGTCAGCCGTATCGTGGAGGCTGATGACAGTCGTCAGCAGGGAGGATATGTAGAGGTAGAAAGTTCTGATCAGTCTGAACCGACTCTGGACGAGATGCTCTCAGAGACGGGACGGATGAAGATAGAGAGGCTGGAGGTTGAGCAGGCACCTGCTACCGGACCTATCATGCTTGATCCTGATGTGAAGACATATGCAGCCGATCCGACCGGACCGTTTGTTGAGAGCGTCGGTGCTCCGGTCACTGCATCAGGGGAAGCTCCCGCAGAGGAGGAGCATCTGAGTTTTGAGGCCAAATATCTCAACCGTAAGGGACAGGCAGAGACTGTCGGAGAGCCTGTAAAGACAGATGATGCAGAGAAAGCAAAGCGCGTTGAGCAGATGTTTGTGGTTGATGATACCTACGAGGAGGGGCCGGCAGATATCTCCGGAAGGGGGATCAGATACTGGACTACAACGGATGTTGTATCCAAGCTTCGAAGAAGAGACTTTGAGCCGCCTCACTTTGTGCTTGCAGGCGGAGATGACCGCATAGTTATGACTATGGCAAAGTAGCTTTCAAAGGATCTTGCAAGGATTGGATATAATTCGGCGAAGAAGGTTGTGAGGATCACTGCGGAGAAGCTGAACAAGCTGCGGCTTGAGGATCAGATAGACAAGCTGATAGGGAATTGTCTTCTGATCACGGAGGCTGCGGAGCTGACCAAGGGTACGGTGGAGCAGTTGATGGCGGTTATGCATGAGTTTGGCGAGGAGTTCGTTGTAGTGCTCGCGGCGCCGTTTGATGAGATGGACTGCTTCCTGGAGATTTATCCGGAG
>JAFSTZ010000390.1 GCA_017445525.1 Eubacterium sp. | reverse complement strand
AGATGCTCAGTATGTTCTTTACTTTTTATCATTAATAATGTACAATGAAGCAGTAACGGTTTCGGCAGGCGTCTTTTTTGTATGAACTTCAGGAGGTCACATGAGCGACTTATATAGAAAAACAGCTATCGACAAGCTCTCCTCGCCTGAGCAGCTTGACAAGATGATACGGGTGACACCGCCGATGTTCTGGATCGCAGCCGTAGGGGGTGGCCTGATCCTCGTCGTAGCGATCATTTGGGCCGTGTTTGCAAAGCTACCTGTGACGGTTGCTTCGAATGGAGTGATCAGTATCCCGGAGGATACTGTCTATTGTTATGTAGATGCGAACGAAGGTTGGAAAATAAAAGACGGTATGCAGGTTGAGGTTTATCCGTCTTCGGTAGGACCGCAGGAATACGGACATATGTATGCCACAGTGACAGAAGTCGACGACCATGTGGCATTGCAGCAGGAAGTCAGCGCGGAACTTCAGGATCCCTCCCTGGCAGAATCGATTATGTTGTTAGGACCGCTCATCGGGTTCAGGTGCAGACTCGAAAAAGATAAAGACACGGCCAGTGGATATAAATGGTCTACCAAAAACGGAGCAAACGTAAAAGTTGACTCCGGGATCTATGCCAATGTAAACGTAGTGGTTCAGGAAAAATCACCGATATCGATGATCATTCCGACCACGTAAGAGTAGGAGAACAGACGAGAATAAGTGGGCTTGCAACGGCCTCGTCTTGCTCTCGCACAATCAGGGACAGAAAGAAAAGTCGATGAAAAGTAACTATGTAAAAACACCCACGGTATATCAGATGGAGGCCACGGAGTGTGGTGCTGCATCGCTTAAGATGGTCATGGGTTACTATGGGTGTCACATACCGTTGGAGCAGATGCGTATCGAAACAGGTGTGTCGAGGGACGGTTGTAACGGCAAAAATATCATGCTCGCTGCGATGAAGTTCGGCATGGAAACACACGCCTACAGAAAAGATCCCGAGGCACTTATCGATATGCCTGTACCCTGCATCATCCATTGGAACTTCAACCATTTCGTCGTATGGGAAGGAAAAAAAGGAAAGTATTTTTATATAAATGATCCCGCTGTCGGCAGAAGGAAGCTCACTTTTCAGGATATCGACGATTGTTTCACCGGTATAGTTATCACGTTTTCGCCTACTGAAAAGTTTGAAAAGACAAAAAAGGAAGGCAGTCTTTATACATTTGCGACAGGGAGGCTTAAAGGACAGCGTGCATCTATCGTTGCACTTGTTATACTTGGATTGTTTCTGGCGATACCGGGACTCCTCATCCCTACGTTTTCGCGTGTTTTTATCGATGAGATATTGCTTGCGGGAAATACGGGATGGATTGCTGCGCTTACAGCGGTGATGATAGGTACCATGATAGTGCAGATGTTTCTGACATACTACAGAGGGCATCTCTTACTGAGGTTGCAAAGAAAGATGATACTGATAAGCTCGCACGGTATGCTTTCGCATATGATAAAGCTTCCCATGAACTTTTTTGAGCAGAGATATGCGGGAGATCTTTCCCAGCGAGTTTCAAACAACAACAATGTCAATACATTTCTGACCGGAGATCTTGCACAGACCGTATTCAACGCGTTTGTGGCGGTTTTCTATCTTGTTCTCATGATCTTTTATTCACCGATACTATCGCTGATAAGTGTAGTTTGCATAGCCCTTATGATGTTTATGATGAGCATGGCGTCAAAAAGCATCAAGGACCACAGTATGAAAGCCCAGCAGGAGAGCGGAAAGATGACAGGAACCCTGTTCTCAGGGCTTTCGCTTACCGCAACACTGAAAGCATCCGGTACGGAGAACGTATTTCTATCCCGCTTGCTCGGAAACTATGCAAAAAGTATAGTTGTTGAGGAAAAGATGGGCAGGAACCAGGAGTTTATAAATGCGATCCCCGAGATATCAAGACAGCTCCTCACTGTGATAACACTTATAGTCGGAGGGTTGCTCGTGATCCGCGGAGATATGACGGCAGGTATGCTGATAGCGTTTTCCGGACTTCAGGCCGCATTTGTGCTGCCTGTCAACGAGCTTTCAGGCTTTATGCAGCGTATAAATACCACCAAGACAGATATGGGACGCGTCGAGGACATCATGCGCTATAAAGAGGATGATAGATATGGGGAAAAAGAGTATGCGGATATAAAGGGAAAACTCGATGGAAATGTCGAGCTTGACAGAGTATCATTCGGTTACAACATCCTTCAAAAACCACTGATAACCGATTTTTCATTCAAACTTTCCGCAGGATCTTCCATCGCCTTTGTCGGTATGAGCGGAAGCGGAAAGTCGACAGTATCAAAGATATGCTCCGGGCTTTATGCGCCGTGGGACGGCGAGGTGAGGATCGACGGAGTGCCGATGAAAAATATACTTCCGGAGGTCATATCATCGAGTGTGGCTACAGTAAGTCAGGATATCACGTTGTTTTCAGGAACGATAAAGGACAATCTGACTATGTGGAATCGCCACATAGATAACGATGATATGGTGCGGGCGGCCAAGGATGCATGCATACATGATGTCATCAATTCCAAACCGGGTGCATATGATTACATGCTCACAGAGGGAGGAGCAAACCTTTCCGGAGGGCAGCGTCAACGTCTGGAGATAGCCAGAGCACTCATCACGTCTCCCAGTATCCTGATCATGGACGAGGCAACGAGCGCTCTTGATCCCATCGTGGAAAAACAGATCATAGATAACATAAAGAGGAGAGGCTGCACCTGTATCATCGTAGCGCATCGTCTGTCAGCGATCCGTGATTGTGATGAGATCATAGTGATGGAACAGGGAAGTATAGTACAGCGTGGAACCCATGAGGAACTGGCTTCAATAGAAGGTCACTACCAAAGACTGATAAAAAACATATAAGGAAAAAAGCATGGAGCGGATCAAGCTTAGAGGCGGAGAAGTATATTATACGGAAAGGCTGTCGACAGTCTATGAGGTGAAGTCAGGGGAAGTACTGGCTTATATCGTGCCGCAGAAAAATGAGGGCACCGGGCGCCGTCTGCTGCTTGGCAGTTTTTCTGAGGGAGAGAGTATACCCGGATTTGCACATGATTCAGAACTTCTCGGAAGTTGGAAGACGATACTGGCCGCACTGGATGTTTCCGAGATAGAGATAGAAAAGAAAAAAACAACAGATGAACTGTTGATAGATTTCGCATCGAAAACGAAGCTTCCCCTGATGGGTATAAGGGGAGTGAAACTTTCAGATAAAGCGATCAGTCCCGAGATTGAGGAAGCGTTTACTGATGCTATCATAGAAAAATATAACCGAAATGAAGTTAAACAGGACGGATATATCTATGCGACAATAAAAGAAAAAGAGTACACAAATGAGAGAACATTAAAATCCATACAAAACAGTTTCAAAAAGGGTTCTGTTTTATCCGACGTATCTTTATCCGAGACAGGAAATAAGCTATATGATGCCGTGTCGGCAATCTGTCGTGCTGAGCATATGGATATAGCTTCTTTGGAGAGAATCGAGGAAAGCAGCGGCCATCGTTTCGGCATAGAAGATATAGCAAGAGTATCTCACTTTGTGGTAAGAAAAGTTGTACTTGAAGAGAGATGGTTTAGACAGGATTGTGGTCCGTATCTGGTATTTATGGGAGAAAAACATATCCCGTGTGCATGTATACCCAAAGGACCGAGTAAGTATATCATATATAACCCGAAAACAGGTGAGTCACACAAGCTGACAGAGTTGACGGCTACAGAGATCGATCCGGAAGCATACACTCTTTACAGACCTTTTCCGGAAAAGGAGATAGGAGTAAAGGATCTGATCTCGTTTGGACTAAAGAAAGTATATCGTTCGGATATCGTGAGACTTATCATCACCGGACTTTTGGGAGTGTTGATCGGACTTCTGATGCCGATCCTAAATGAGTATGCATATGACAGTTTTATACCGGGTGGAGATAAGGATGGTCTTTTGCAGATTGGTGTACTTCT
>JAFSTZ010000389.1 GCA_017445525.1 Eubacterium sp. | reverse complement strand
TCCCTATACCGACGACTGGGGAGAGCATATCAGCTCATATAGTCCGGTGATGGCAGAGGATGGCTCCGTAGTCGGACTGGCTGTTATCGATACCAGCATGGACTGGGTAAATGAGCAGACGAAGTCTCTTATGTTAACGATCATACTGGTATGCGCCATAGTCCTTGTAGTCGGACTTTTGGTTGTCATCGGTATCGTGCTCGTGATGAGGAAAAAGTTCGTTGTACTGAATAACAAGATAAGCGACCTTCACGACGGATCGGGGGATCTGACCAAGGAGGTCGAGTTAAAGAGCGGTGACGAGTTTGAGGTTATCGGAGATAACGTCAACGCATTTATCAGACAGATACGCGATCTCGTGAAAAATGTTGGCGCAAGCTCGACGGAGATACAGAGTGCAGGTGTGGACCTCAATGAAGCGCTTGCCACAAACGCCGGTGCCATCGATGAGATGACAGACAGCATCACTCGCATCAGTGCAAATATGGAAGAGTGCTCGGCTACGAGTTCGACAGCGGTTGATCATCTGAATCTTGCAGCGGATCAGATAGCTAACTTTGCTGACAGCATGCAGGAGATGGAAGAGACTGTTGCAAAGGAACACATGGAAGCCGAGGACGCGGCTGAGATTGCGAGAAAGCACAAGGAAGAAGCTCTCGCAAAGATCAACTCTATAGAAGAGAAGATGGTTAAGGCTATCGAGGAGGCCAGGAAGATAGATCAGATCAAAGAGATTTCCGATCAGATCACCGACATATCCGAACAGACCAAGATGCTTGCTCTGAACGCTCAGATAGAGGCAGCCAGGGCAGGTGAACAGGGCAAGGGATTCGCCGTAGTCGCTACTGAGGTTGAATCACTCTCGAACACGATAGGTCAGGCTGTCAAAGAGATGAATGATATCACGACCGGTGCCATCGGTTCAGTCGAAGATCTTCTGGAGCAGAGCAACCAGATGAGCAAGTTTATGATAGAGAACGTCGCCGAGGATTATAACTCGTTTGTAGAGCTCGGAGAGAAATACGGAAGCTCGACACTCAGCCTTCAGGAGAGTACGCACAGTCTGAAGGAATCCAGCTCCGGCCTTGCCGCATCCGTTCGCGATATAGATATGAGCATACAGGAGATATCAAAAGCTATAGCCGATAGTACAAATGAGGTTGAGTCCATCAGCCAATCAAGCTCGGATATAGCAAACAGCATGCATGAGCTCGGCGGCATATCGGATCGCAACAGACAGCAGTCAGAGTCACTGTCCGCGGAGATAGATATGTTTAAGTGCTGAATAACCGGACAGAATGCTTGAGCTGATAGCACATCTCTGAAAGCCTCGTCATATAGTGATAATTACTGTAATACTAATAAGAGACTCGGAAATTGGAAAAACCCGGAGGGCGGTATAGCCTCTGGGTTTTGTCATGGTTATACCAAAGATTTCATATTTTTATTGCAATCATTACATTTTTATGATACAATGTACGGCGAATCAGTGATGATCGCATACAAAAGCACTTCGTGCAACTACGATCGCACATGGAAACGTCTTACAAGGCGTTTTCTATATTATATGATTAGGAGATATACGATATTATGGAACAGATCAACAATTCACATCTGGACATCCTTGAAGCAGAAGCCATCTATATCATGAGAGAGGTGGCTGCCAACTGCGAGAAGCCGGTGATGCTCTACTCCATCGGCAAGGACTCGTCGGTTATGCTTCATCTGGCGCTGAAGGCTTTCTATCCTGAGAAGCCGCCATTCCCATTTATGCATATCGATACTACGTGGAAGTTCCACGAGATGATCGCTTTCAGGGATCGTATGGCAGAAAAATACGGGCTCGAAATGCTTGTCTACACCAACGAGGAAGGAGTAAAGCAGGGTATAAATCCTTTCGATCACGGTTCTGCTTATACCGACATCATGAAGACACAGGCGCTGAAGCAGGCACTCACGAAGTATGGCTTTACGGCTGCTTTCGGCGGTGGGCGTCGTGATGAGGAGAAGTCAAGAGCAAAGGAGAGGATATTTTCCTTCAGAAACTCCGAGCAGGAATTGGATCCGAAAAACCAGCGTCCGGAGATGTGGAAGCTTTATAATACAAAAATACATCAGGGCGAGAGCATGAGAGTTTTTCCTATATCGAACTGGACCGAGAAGGACATCTGGCAGTACATACAGCGTGAGCAGATCGAGATCGTGCCGCTGTACTTCGCCGATGTAAGACCGGTCGTAGAGCGCGACGGCAACATCATCATGGTGGATGATGACCG
>JAFSTZ010000046.1 GCA_017445525.1 Eubacterium sp. | reverse complement strand
GTCACGTATCCACGAGGAGTCCTTTATTTCTCCACCCAAGAAATCATCCTGTGTTGCGGCAACTTAATCAGGGTTCCCGCATGAGCGGCAGTCACGTATCCACGAGGAGTCCTTTATCGGACGAGCGAGTGGATATGTGACGACCGCGCTCATGCTAAGTTCCTCTGATTATTTCCTCCCACAGCACTGCTTGTATTTCTTGCCTGAGCCACACGGACACGGATCATTTCTCCCGATCTTGCGATCCTCTCTGCGGATGGTGCCTGAAGCCTTCTGCTCCTTGTAGAGCTCTTTGCGCTTCTCCTCGGTAAAGATGGGGTTCCACTGCTCCAGATTGTAGAGCCAGTCGGCACCGCAGTCCACCATATTCTTATAGAGTGACTCGAGATCCATATCAAGTGAAACCTCGGTATCCTCCTCCATCTCCTCGATAGGATTGGGAGTCTTCAGGGAATCATTGATCCCGTCCAAAAATCCTACCATCATCGACAGCGGAACCTCGTACTTCTCTGCAAGCTCCTTGACCGTCCCGCTCACAACCTCATCAGGCTTTGCCAGAAGCTGCTCATAGATACCCTTCTCGAGCTGGAAGTACTTCTCCCAGAACTTCTGTCCGTCCTTGGTTGTCTGCATCTCTTCACTATATGCGTAATCACGCCAATCCTGTAAAAGTGCCATCTGTTCCTCCTTATCCCGGCAATGTTTCACCGGTCTAATATCTGTTGATCCTTATATCGTTACTGCTCATGGATGTCACTGCAGGGGCCGAAAATCCCATATGTAGCCCTTCAGTCCGTGTACATCACTTGCCTTCATAAGTTATAACTGCATCCACATCGTAATCAGCGAGCTTTTCTCTGCCTTTAAGGCCTGCGAGTTCCATGAGAAATATCACCTTGACCACCTCGCCGCCGAGTTCCTCGACCAGATCGATGGTTGCCTTGATGGTGCCGCCGGTAGCCATAAGATCATCAACCACAACTACCTTCTGACCTTTTTTGATAGCATCCTTATGTATCTCGAGAGTCGCCTTGCCGTACTCCAGCTCGTACTCCTTCTCGATAGTCTCACGGGGAAGCTTGCCCTTCTTTCTCACGAGTACGAAGGACTTGCCCTTCTCATAGGCTATGGGCGCCCCAAAGATAAATCCCCTCGACTCGGCTCCCACGACAGCATCATACTCGACTCCATCAAGAAGCTTCAAAAGCTCATCAATCGCAAGCTTAAATCCATCCGGATCCTGCAAAACAGTCGTTATGTCTCTGAAAATAATGCCCTTCTCAGGAAAATCATGTATGCTCTTTACGTAGTCTTCAAGCTTTTTCATCGTATAAATACCTCCGTTTAAATGCGCTTATCCACACTGTAAGTCCAGCATGTGACCGTCATCTCGGCACTCTGCTGTGTCGCCGGCTCTATACACGGTTTCCACGTACATGATTTATCATCAGTCGTGCTGTGTCGCCAGCCTGTTTATCTGAGTAGCTATATATCCGGCGCCGTAGCCGTTGTCGATGTTTACGACGGATACGCCGTTGGCGCAGGAATTGATCATGGTCAGGAGAGCTGAAAGCCCTCCGAGATTCGCCCCATATCCGACCGACGTCGGGACAGCTATAACAGGCTTTGATACCTGTCCTCCGAGGACACTTACAAGAGCACCCTCCATGCCAGCCACTGCTATGATGCAGTTCGCCCGTCTGATATCATCTATCTTGTCCATAAGCCTGTGAAGCCCACTGACACCGATGTCATAATATCTCTCCACGTGTCCGCCGAAATACTCCACAGTCTGGGCAGCCTCCTCGGCAACCGGGATATCCGCCGTGCCTGCCGTACAAACTGCAACCTCACCGATGCCTGCCGATGTATCACCTAAGCCTGAGTTCCGGATACTGCCTGTCTCTGAACTCCGATGCTCCGGGTCGCCGGTATCTACATCAGTTACTGCAGACCGACCATCCGACTCAGCCGGCACCTTCAGGATCCTCGATATCTCATCATACTCGGCCTGAGGGATGCTTTTTCTGATGTACTCATACTGATGCTCAGTCGCTCTGGTACCGAAAACTCTTCCATTTTTCTCATACATATCCATAAAAATGCTCAGGAGATGTTCATCAGCCTTTCCCTGGCAGAAAACCACCTCAGGAAAGCCCGTGCGCTCCTCCCTGCCGGTATCAAGCTTGGCAAAGCCAAGATCCGAGTATCCATCCATATGTTTTCCATCCGTTATCTGCATAAGCCTTAGCTGACGATATCAGCACTATTCCGGGTAATCACTGCTCCATCGTGCTACAGCATCAGTTGTTGGCCGGAGCTGTCGTCTCAGCAGGATTTCCTGACGAGGACTGAGACTTTGCAGCATCTCCCAGCAGCGATGACACATCAAATATCATACCCGAATCTCCGCCGACAGCCTTGGGAAGTTCGCCGTTCCATTTATCTAACATCTTTGAGAGAAGGACGTTCTGGGAAAGTGACTTCTCCAGAGTTTCGTTTGCCTTTGCCTCTGCCTCTGCGGCAGTCTGCTTAACCTTCGCATCAGCCTCGGCCTTCTCGATATTTTTCTTGTTCTCGATCGCCTGTGTCTCGTAGGACATCTGTGACTGCTGCTTCTGTGCGATCTTCTCGTCATACGCCTCGTCAAACTGGGCGTTGTTGATAACTACCTTGTTGACCTTGATCGTGCCCTCGCCGTACTTCTGATCGAGAGACTCCTGTACGCACTCCTGAGCCTTGGGCTCGAGGATGGAGCGGTTCGTAACGTCAACCGGCGAAAGAGTCTTGGAGCTCGTCTTGATAGCTGATGCGACCAGAGACGCTCCCACGAGATTGTCCTCATAGTTGGACACGTTTGCCGCGATCCAGGCTGACTTCTCGGGATTTATCTGATATGTGACGGTCACGCCGGAAAAAGTGACTGTATTTCTCTCGAGCGTCTCAGATACGATCTGCTCCGACTCAAAAACCATATCCTGCTGCTTGTTGTTGACCAGAGTGATCTGCTGCGCAAGCGGTATACGGAAGTTAAAACCGTTGGGCAGCGTCCAATCAGAGATCTGCCCGAAGGTAGAGAGAACTCCGGTGTAACCTGTAGGGATGATCGTAAATGACATTCCGAAACAGATCACCAGCAATCCAAGGACATAGAGAACCCCGGCATGCTTTTTCTTCTCATATTTACCCTTCTGATTACCATAGGACATATAAATGCCCCCGCATATGATAACAAAACCTACGACTGCTATAATGATGTTAAGTAGCATACCCATTTCTTTCCTTCTCCTCTCGTACTTATGTTTCACCCAAGGATCCTTAACATCTCCGGCATACTGCCGATCAGTTGCGCATATCCATGGATGGTATCCTGCCTCAAATTATACACCCACGCACCATTATATAACAAATGCCTCGCACTTGCAAGGCTTTTTTCTCTCATGGTCAGCAATAGATAAATATTGACTGTCACAGGTATCTGTAGTAGAATGAGTTCGTTGATGCGAAAAATAGCAGAAGAAAGAATCAAGAATAAGGAACAATTCGGAGGAGATCATGAATCGATTTTGGACTTTTCGATATACATTGTTGAATATGACCTACTTTGTGGCGTTTTGCACGATACATGCGCTGGCTGCCGTGTATCTGCTTGCCAACGGGTTCACCAATACAGAGGTCGGTATACTGCTGGCAGTTGCCAACATACTGTCAGCAGTATTGCAGCCGATCATCGCCGGTATCATCGACAAGCCCGGGGCTCTCACAAACCGCCACTTTATACTTATCTCGGTTATCATCATCCTCGTAGGTTCCCTGATACTGATGGTTTCGGAGAAAAACAGGCCGGTTATATTTATCGTCTATGTTATCATTTATATGATCCAGTTTACCTATCAGCCGGTGATGACTGCGTTATGCTTTGAGTATCAGAAACATGGATGTTCTATCTTCTACGGACTGGCTCGCGGACTTGGTTCTGCAAGCTTTGCCGTCACTTCATTTTTCATAGGCGGTATAGTCGAAGCAAACGGCGTAAACATACTTCTGATCGTAAATGTCGTCACTATGGTACTGTCCGCGATCATCATCTATACTTTCAAGCTGCCTTCAGGGGCAGTGGCTGCATCTGCCGAAGTCTCATCAGATACTGACTCAGGGGAGGAAAAACCACATAACAATCTGATCTCTTTTGCGCGTGCCTACCCGGTATTTATCTGGTTTTTGATAGGCACGATCTGCTTTTTCTTTGCTCACAATATGATCAATGATTTTATGATACAGATCATAAAGTTCTTGGGTGGCGGCGAGACCGAGCTCGGTTATGCGAACTTTCTGCAGGCTATCCTTGAGCTGCCGGTTATGGCTCTGATCGGTATACTGTTGAAAAAGATCACTTCAAACAATCTGCTGATCATATCCGGCTTTGCATTTTTCATAAAAATACTGATACTTGTTTTTGCAACCAATATCGCGATGATGTTTATCAGTCAGTCGTTCCAGCTATTTGCCTATGCGATCTTCATACCTGCGTCGGCCTACTATGTCAACTCGCATATGTCGGAATACGATCAAGTCAAAGGGCAGGCATTTGTTACGAGCGCCATCACTATCGGCGGAGTTTTCTCCAACATGATCAGTGGTGTGATACTCGATCATTGGGGGATCCGCCCGATGCTCATCATCGGAACCATAGTCTGTGGTATCGGCGCTGTGATCGTGCTGGTTGCTATGATGCGGAGTCTTTTATCACATCCATGAGTTCCTTCACCGAAAACACATAATCCGTATTACAAAAATGACAGTGCACCTCTGTGGGTTTGTTTTCGCGGATCATGTCCTCCAGCTCTTTTTTACCAAGGCTGACGAGGACTTTTTTTATCCTTTCTTTAGAGCAGTTACAGAAAAATGAACCCACCTGCTTTTCTTCTGCAAACCTGGGCGAGAAGTCTTCCAGGATATCTTGGATAATATCCTCAGGTTTTTTGCCGGATGCCAGAAGAGTTGTGACAGAAGGCGTGTTTTTCAGGCGCTTTTCGAGAGCGTCGATGACAGCATCCTCCACTCCCGGTAGAAGCTGGATCAGATAGCCACCCGCCTGAGCGACAGTATTGTCTTTATTCATGAGAACACCGAGTGCCACAGATGAGGGCGTTTGTTCAGATGTTGCATAATAGTATGTGATATCCTCGGCAATCTCGCCCGATACCAACTCTATCTGACTGGAATACGGCTCTCCGTATCCGCTGTCAAAAACCACACTCAGTGTTCCTGCACCGAGAGCACCGCGAACATCCAGCTTACCCACGTCGTTAGCCGGGATGATGACGAGCGGTTCGATCGGATAGCCCTTTACGTGTCCCATAGAGTCAGCCGCCACGACAAGCCCCTTGCCGGGTCCGTCCCCACGGATCTGAAGAGTCAAAAGATCTTTCTCGCCTTTCATATCTGCGCTCATCAACAGACCGGCACTCATCAATCTTCCAAGTGCCGCCGTCATAACAGGGCTGGTATGATGTCTTCTTCTGGCCTCCTCGACGATTCCCTGTGTTGTCAAGGCGATAAAACGTATCTGTCCATCCGCTGCTGTACCGCGGATCCTGTAATCACTTGTCATGTCTGATACCTGTTCCTATCTATAAAATCGCTTTATCATACCAGTCTATTCTACTATAAAAATGAAGGGCAGTCAACTCTGATCGGTTCAGATATTTTGTATATTTACTGTAGGAATAAGCAGGGAGGATATTCCCTCATGATGCAGTCAAGAGCTGACTGCTATCATATTTCACGTGTCTGCACTCAGAAACCTTCCTCCATTTCTTTTTGTCTTGCCTTCTGTGACCTTAACATCTGTTCTTGGAGCTCATTTAACTCCTTTACCTGTTTTTTGTATATGCTGTACATGATGATCCAGATGGTCAAAAAGCCTACGACCTGACAGCCTATCATGATCAGGAATCCTACCGGTTCATCTGATGCCCAACCAAGGAAAACGGATAACGGGACAAACGATCCTATGACGACCAGAGCATGCGCTGCGGTAGCTACCGTCAGCGGCCAGCTTTCTATATCGTAAAAAACCATAGTCCCGAAGGTAAGTGCACCGTACAGTCCGGAAAGTATCGACTGAATGAGAAATGCCAGTGCTATATTTCCAGTCATATCTAAAAGCTTTCCGGATACGAGTACAAGCTCTCCTGCTCCGAGAGATCCTGTCAGCATCGCTATCCCGTCACCGAGAAGGAGTCCGACGGAAAACCCTAATTCTGCTTTTCTTATTATGGACTTCAGCATAAATATCCCTCCTCTCCCGACAAACGCTCTTTTATAAGTGGAATATACCTTCTTGATGCCCAGGTTTCCGTACCGTTTTCAAACTCTATTCGAAGTGTGCCTACTATCGTAAAGTCGTACTTGCTTACCCTTGCCAGATTCACTATCTCAAACCTCGAAACTCTGAGAAACATATCGCTTAAAAGTTTTTCCATGTTTTGCATCGACTGTCTGGCCCTATACTCTTTTTCTTTTGTTTTTATACGTACATTTTTTGCATCAGATGTAATACTTACTATCTCATCCTCGTTCAGTACACATGACCTGTCATACTCATCTAAAACCGTGAACTGTCTGGATGTATTTGGTTTGATCCGCCGAACAAGTGTCTCGATATCTTCATCCTTTGCATCTGCCGTTATCAGGATATCGATATGATCGATCGACTTGTCCAGACGGAATCTCATTTTGATATCTCTCATGTATATTATCAGCTCATTTCGTTTTTATTCTGAATGGTCTTCAACGATTGTCGCACGGGTGACTCTTCTGTCATTCTTCTCCTTACAGACTATCGGAGTCCGGTACCTTCTTGGCAGTGAAGCTTTGTCCGTTGATCTTGCACTTGAGCTTCTTACCCTTGAATGTGATCTTTCCGCTTATAGTCGTTGTCTTGTCACTTTCCTGATACTGTCCCTCAACCTCAAAACTCACTGTGGATTTCAACTTCTTTGTGAAGTGCTTTTCAGTACCGAATGACGAAGTCTTATCCGACCAAACAATCCCGATCTTTACTTTGTTATCACCGGCCTTCTCCAGGTCGATCATCCATACTGCCTTACCATCGTTGTAGGCGTAGCTGAACAAACCATACTTGATATTCACCTTTGCCTCTGAGCTTTTTGTCGGAGCTGCTGCGATCAACATAGCCGCTGCCAGTGTAACTGCTACAATTCTTTTAACTGCTTTTTTTAATGTGTTTTTCATGGTTCTTACCTCCTTTGTTTGATCAAACTATACCACTCATAAACCAACGTTACAACACATCTGCCACGAGCGGTATGATCTGAGTCACGAACGGTTTTCTGCGATTCTTCAACGATCTCTGCATCTCATATCAATCAAAAGTATACCCCCGGGCCAAGCACGATGATATCAAGCAGAATCAGGATAACACTTATGATAAGCAAAACGATGTTCGGCTTGGTGGGAAGCTCACACTTGAACCTGCTTTTCTTCGGCGGACGGACCATAACCCAGGTAAACATGAAGCCCCAGAAAAATACGATCCACGCCATATTCCATAGCATGACATCCAGCATCGACACCTCTCCATCAAGTATGGCAGGAGATTTGATCATAGCAAAAACCGGTACGATCAGCCCCATGATAAACATGGGAAGATTGATCTTTGCCGCAACCGAAAACCTTTCTTTTTTATCTACAGGATCATGTATAAAATCATAGTTAAAATAATTCAGCACAAAGAATGTAAATACGATACCGACTGCTCCGAGAGTGATCAGTATGATCCTGAGAGTTGTGATAATGCCGGGCATATCTTCCAGATGTGAAAATACCTGTCCCCAGTCTCCCATACCGATCAGACCGCCGAAGAAAAAGTACCCGACAGCCGTCGCCATCTGTGCACCGAAAAGCTGGAGCATGATAATACGGAGAGTACTTCCCATCTTTTTCGCTTTGATCAACACTATAAATATGATCATAGCGATGATGAAGTTCAGTATCGAGGCACTGCCTCCTCCCAACATGATCTTGTCAAATGTAGAAAGAGTGTTGTAGTCTACCAGTTTGTAGCTTTCCACTGCTCCCGCGGAGAAAACCTGAACCTTGTCTCCGTAGATGATAAAAGTCAGTGCATGAAAGAGTTCATGCATCGGGATCGTCAGAATATAGACCAGAAGTCCCGCTGAAATACAGTTTAATAGTGACATGTTTTTGGTTTGTTTTTTTGAATCCATGTTTACCTCCTTCGTGGTGTATTTATCACATAACCCGGATCACGCGATCCGGAGTATGATTTTCCAAAAACTTCTCCATCGACTTTTTCCCGACGACACAGCGGCATTTATATATCCCCTGCAGTCTTTCTTTTTCCTTACGGATAAGCTCGGAATCATATCCCCAGATGAGAGCTGTAGGTATACTGACTTCCTTATCCGGTGTAAACTGCTTTTCTTCGGGAATATACTTTTTAAGTAACCTCTCCAGCTCTCCATACTTAACAGGCTTACTGATATAGTCCGTAAAGCCTTTCGACAGATAGCTTTCCTTGGCACCGATGATGGCATCAGCTGTGAGGGCGATCACGGGAGTTTCTCCAAGCAGTTCTCTCTCCTTCATAGCGTTCAGAGTCTCCTCACCGGTCATATCAGGCATCATCTGATCGAGCAGGATAACATCATAACCTGAAGCCTCCACCTTCTCGATACAATCCTGTCCGGAATCAGACAACACAACACTCATCTTGGTATCCCCTAGCATCCCTGCCATGACATCCAGGTTCATATCGTTGTCATCCACCACGAGCACTCTCGCATCAGGTGCATTCAGGGTGACCTCATCGGTCTCGATGCTGTCTAAGTACTCGCTTACCGCCTTACTGAACTCCCCTATAGGATCGGCTCTGACCACCCTTTGAGGAACCGTGAGAGTAAACACACTTCCTTTTTCATAAATACTGTTAAAGGTTATCCGTCCGTCCATCATCGCAAGTATCCTTTTGGTGATATGAAGCCCCAGACCGGTTCCCTCGATGTTTCGATTTATCTTTTCGTTTAATCTGTAAAAACTCTTAAATACTTTTTCCTTATCCTCTTCTTTTATACCGATACCGGTATCGGATACGCTTACGATCAGAGCGATATTTTTATCATCTTTTTTTCTGAAGGTAACATTTATATCTACATGTCCTTTTTTTGTATACTTTATGGCATTGTTTACGATATTGAGCATCACCTGACGTATCCTGATCTCGTCTCCGTAAAGGGATGAAGGGATCATCTCATCTATATTTATATTGTACCCAAGCCCCTTTTTTTCCGCCCTGGGTTTTGTCATATTCATCACATCATTCAATACCGATGCAAGGTCGTATTCAACCGGTATGATCTCAAAGTTTCCTGATTCGATCTTACTTAGGTCGAGTATATCGTTTATGATCGACAACAGCGTATCTCCCGCACTCTTGATCTCGAGAGCATGCTTTTTGGTACTGCTTTCTCTGGTCTCACGCAGTATCATCTCATCCATACCGAGAATACCGTTTAATGGAGTACGGATCTCGTGAGACATATTTGCCAAAAAATCATCCTTTACCTTGCTGACATGCATCGCTTCATTCGCTTCCACACGTATGCCTATAAGCTGCTTTATCGTATGGATGATAGCACAGATGATAAAGCCGAAAAGTCCAAACGCCATAAAGAGTCCGGAGAAAACACCGTTGTGAGCAAACTGATATGCCGCGATCTGCATCAGGGCGGATATCGCAAGCAAAACAAAACCCGCTGCCACATATCTGTACCTAAATATCCGATGCGCCTTGATATCCCGCACCAAGGTGATGAACAGGATGATGATACTTACGATCGCACACAACGCCGACGGGATAAAGCTCCGCATAAGCGGCACCGGACCGGCAACAAACAGTGAACCGCATATAACAAAATTTATGATCTCCAAAGCCCCTGCTATACTGATAAGTTTTTTGTATCTGTTTTCCTGAAGAGAGTTTACAAATACCAGAAAGGGAAGCGGCATGATCATCACCATTAAAAATGGCATGTCGGACATCACAGACATATTTCTCGTATAAAGCTGTCTGAAAACCGAGTTTGACAGAACCCAGCACGCTCCGAGTATAACGCCCAGAGACAGATGCTCCATCTCGAGATATTTCTTATGAATGATCTTATACGAGATTGATGCTATAAGACAGATCAAACCAAGTATCAGGATAGTAAGCCCCACAAAAAACTCAAACCCAAAGCTGTCAAAAAGAGAGGTCAATATCCCGAGTCTTGTCCCTATATAAACCCCATAGACCATCCCGGAATTATACTCGTATTTTACTCGGAGAGTCTTCCCGGCGTCCTCAGGATAGACCGAGGCATATACATAGCACTCAGCGGACTGGTCTCCGAAAAGTGCATAATCTTTTGTCTCTACCTTTTCCCTGAGTTCATCTCCGACATATATCTCCATGTCCATCCCGCGAAAACACAGTACGGAGTAATCTTTATCAAACTCATCCGCATCAGGCAGTGTGGTCTCAAGTGTTATATCACCATCTGTATTTCCGGGCACCTCAAAAGGAACTCTGCTGCCGTCCTCCTTAACCTGCACCCATTTATCTTCCGGGAGGACATCACAGATATTTCCGTTCATCGGGGTGTTCGCCGGAAGTACGAACTCTCCGATGATGATATAGCCGAAAACAAGGATCAAAATGATCGATAGTATATGCCTGACTGCTTTCAAATCCGGTCCCCCCTTGCATCATTCGATAGTAGGGATTATCTCCTTTACCATATCCGCCGCATCATCGTACATAAAGTCTTCTACGAGTTCCTTTGCTTTGTTGAGGATCTCTTTTTGAGTAGTCCTGAAAGGATATCCACCAAGCTTTACTATCAGCTCCTTTGACAGATCATCATCAAACTCATCCAGAGCTTCCAAAAGCTGATCGGCAATCTTTAAAGCCTGTTCACCGGTGATCTCATCTGCCGCAAAAAACTCTCCTATCTCTCCGATAGGTGCAAGCTTTTCTATCAGCTCACCGTACTCACTGACCACAGCCTGAGTATCTGATGATATAACATCGTATTCACCCTCTCTTGCTGCCATCTCAAGCTTTTCAAACTTTCCGGAAAGCTCTGTGGCTCCGATCATTTTTGCATTGCTTTTCAGAGCATGAACAGTGATCATATAATTATCATAGTCTTTATCTCTTAAAAAATCTTTTATCTTGTTTGAGTTCTTCTCATGATTTTTATAAAACCTCTGAAGGGCAGAAATATACTTGTCCCTTCCCCCGGTATACTCCATACCCGACTTGGTATCAAGTCCGATATCCTCTATCCATCCAAAATCGTAATCCATCTAGCCCTCCTGTTCTAAAACGTCAATTATCTTTGCAACAAGCTCTGATTTTTTAGACGGCTTGATCACATATCCCTGTGGCTTAAGCTCCGTGAGCGTGCGGATGACCGTATTTTTCTCAGTCATACCCGTTAAAAATATCACCGGGATGTCGGCATATTTTTCATGCTCCTTCAGTCTTCTTAATACTGACGGACCATCCTCCCCGGGCATCATATAATCGAGCAGTATCAGATCCGGGGTATTCCTTGAAAGGTATTTAAATGCCATCTCTCCTGACTTAACCGGTGTAACATCGTAGAACTCACGCAGTTGCTCTTTGATCTGTACGAGCTGTTCCGTATCATCGTCGACCAAAAGTATCGATCTGTGCCTGTCATATTTCGATGCGTTCTCGTTTACGAACTCATCAAACATGGACATCCTTTCGCCCCTATTTTTCTCGATCTCTTCCTCGATACGGATCAGGAATTCATACAGGGATAACAGCGGGACCGGTCTTGATAAAAAGTGCACCTTGTCAAGGACGGTATGCTTTTTAAAGTAATTCTTATCATCTTCATTTGCCACCACGATGACCGAGCACCCGGTTCCCCTGATGGCATCCTTCATAACATTGTAAGCAAGGATGGAATCAAGAGTCTCATTACCCAGACACACTATGATGACATTTGGTACCTCAGCTAGGAGTACATCAAATAAAGCAGCTTTGTTTGCATTACATTTGACCGTGAGGTAGCCTCTGTCTCCCTCGAGGTGCTCACATAGATCACTTGCCACTCTGCGATTTTGTCCGGTAACCATGATCTGAAGTTTCATAAGCATACCGCCTTTCCTGGATTATTATTTTTCTTTACTTTTGCCTTCGGATGCCCGGATGATCTGATGATCGTAAGTATCAGGAAGATCAGTATAAATCCTCCCTGTACGGCGAAGCATATCCACACATCTGAAAGACCGCCCTTCTGATCCCCGCAGAGAAGATCGTTCGCCCTCTCGTACCAGAAACCGGGAAGGATCATCGTCACGGTCCGCACTCCCTCACCGAGCATGTTCTGCGGCATAAAGCCCCCGCACAGGAACGCCATCCCGAGGCCCATCACCTGTGCCAACATACCCATCACGGTAGACGATGGTTTAAAGGTCGATACAAATATCGTAAACATCGCTACAAACAGTGCAAATATAAATGAGTTCAGCACGGAAAGCCAGCTGTTCTGTCCGGTATACATACCGCCATACATCGCAGCGCCTCCGGCTATAAATATCACCCAGACCGCCAGAACCAAAACAGCACTTCCGATAAATACCTGCGTCACATAAGATGACACAGTCGTTCCGGAGCACTCTATACGCTTTCTCTGCTCCTCTCCGTTCATCGTGATGAGTATCGGTCCGAGCATACTCATGATGACCGCGATCATGATGTACAAAAGGAGTCTGAAAAACCAGGCAAACTTCGTAGTGAAG
>JAFSTZ010000388.1 GCA_017445525.1 Eubacterium sp. | reverse complement strand
CGAGAAATATCCTGTCATCCAGCGACAGACCGGCATAACCGATATCCTGCACTGAAAAGATATTCATCCCCATGGCTATCGAGTATAAAAGTGAATTGGTCGCCTTTTCTTCTGCATTTTCAAAGGCAGCCTCGGCAAATCCCGATTCTTTGGCGGCGCGGGATATGATCTCGTTGTCATAAAACGGGATATCATAGATCGTTGCCAGTTCCCTGCCGATCTCTCTGCCTCCGCTTCCGTACTGTCTGTTGATCGTTATAACCTTATTCATCACGTATCCTCCGTTTGTTATGAGTCTGATGGGAACATTCATTAAATCCGTGTTTATCGATGATTGTCTGCATAAATATCAGCTATTCCCCAGAAAAGCATCTATACCGTCTGCCATGCCTTTTACCATCTTATCCTGATAGTCTGCATCCTCCATCAGTCGGTCCTCTTCCGGGTTTGACATAAATCCCATCTCCATGATGGTCACCGGAACCGTGCACCAGTTGATGCCTGACATGGCGTCCGTATACATCACGCCTCGATTCCTCGCTCCCGTAGCTGCACAAAACGAGTTCAGCACCTGCTTTGACAGCTTCTGGCTCCTCCTGCGCACTCTTTTGCTCAGATATCTGTTTGAGGAGGACGGGGCACAGGTCAGCGCACCTTTGACTGACGATGAGTCATCGGAGTTTGCGTGGATTCGGATAAATACGTCGGCACCCGCATCGTTTGCTATCTTTGCTCTCTCGGCGTTTGAGATGTTGACATCGTGCGTAGTTCTGGTCATGATGACTTTGTATCCGCGGTTTTTGAGCTCCCTGCGAAGCTTCTTTGATACTCTCAGCACCAGCTTGTACTCCGGTACGTGGGTAACACAGCCCGTCGCACCGCCGGTAACCTTGTACTTGGTCTCCGAAGCACCCGGTCCTATCGGCTCCTGACTGAGATTGGCGTGCCTCTGATGTCCGGGATCTATGCATACCACGGGCTTATCGTCGACTTCATCTGCTCTTACTAATGTCTGCGGTTGTGCGGCCATCAGCATGAATACGGCAGTTATCAAGGCAAATAATCGTAGTTTTCGTTTCATCGTTCTCTCCCTTGTATAAATTTCTGTGGTTAATATTTTAACACAAAAAGTGTTTTCACGCAAGATTTTTATTGCTTTCTTGAATTTTATACTTGTCTTTTTAACTAATCTGAGGTATCATATATGGCGTGTGACAATATTATAAGGAGAAATACGATGAAACAGAAAAATGTTAAATACAACAATAAGAGCAAGATGATGAATAATGCAGTACAGGAAGAAGTGGTAGTTAATACTGTCAAGTCACTGCCGAGGTGGGTTTTCATTCCTATCGCGGTAATACTTGTGGTGATCCCGCTTATCACTATTATACATCATTTTGATTGTGGTCTTGAAAACTATGAATGGTTCTCGTTGGATGGAAGCATAGATGATTTTTTTCTGTATTATAAATCCTTTTTTTTGAGGATAGTCGGTGCACTTATCCTTGTTATTCTCGCATTAGTGGTGCCTTTTTATGATCATAGTTTTCTGAAGGAAAAGAGAAATATATCACCGGTTGTAGCTATGGGCATCTTCGGACTGATAACCCTGGTTTCATCGTTTTTGTCCGAGCATATGAGTGACGCGTTTCTGGGTGGTGTCGAAGAGTTTGAGGGATGTTTTATTCTTCTTACTTATGTGGGTTCTTTTTATCTGGCATTCGGCTATATAAAGACGATAAAGGTTATCAAGTTCATACTTGATGCTGTCATGATCGGGGGATTTTTGATCGGTCTTTTGGGATTTCTGCAGACATTGGGCTTTGACTGGATGAGTACTGATCTGGCAAAGTATCTGGTGACCGCTGAGATCAGAGATCAGATTGATTACGATTCATTCCAGATCGGTTCTATTTTTACTGATAATACAGCTTACGCAACATTATATAACCCGAACTATATGGGCTCTTATGTCACTGTAGTCCTTCCGTATACTGCTTATCTTACAATATTCGGAGATAAGTTGTACAGAAAAATATTTGCACTTATTACCTCGGTCATGTTGATCATTTCTCTGTATTCGTCACACTCTCTGACCGGTATGCTTTCCGTAGTATTTGCGGTAGCTGTTCTGGTTGTATTGATCATACCTTTACTTAAGAAAAAGGGAAGAGTGATAACACTTAGTATTGTCGGAGTTTTGATCGCGGGAGCTATGGTGGTGATGGTTTCATCCGGCTTTATGGATAAACTGTTTGCATCACCTGAACAGAGTAAGGGAGTTCAGAGCATTGACAATATGAAAAATCATAAGGATCATATCGATGTATTTCTTATGGACGGCCGTAAGATGGTCGTAAATCTGAATAAAGATGCGTTGACGGATCCGCTGTGGGCACTTAATTCCAGTGTGGACAAGCTGATAACACTTACTGATGATAAGGGAGAGAACATATCATATGAGGTTGATGGAAACGGACACGCAAAGATAAACCAGGACGGATATCCCGGATTTGAGTTCTATACAGATGTGGTAACGGATGTGATGGTAGAGCAGACAGAGGAGAACAACTACGGTTATGTTTCTTTGCTCTATATCCTTGATCCCGAAGCTGAAGGCACGTTCCGGTTTAAGTATACCGGTGAAAAGATCATGCACTTAAATGATTTTGATCGTACAGATAATATTTATTATATAGATAAATGGGGCTTTAGAAACAACGATGATTTTGCATCGGGACGTGGATACATATGGGCGAGGACATTCCCGTTATTGGTACGTTGTATGCTTACCGGATACGGTCCGGACAACTTTGTATACTATTACCCGAACTTTGACTATGTAGGGAAGGGTTACGGCGCTTATAAAAATATGACCACGTCTAAGCCGCATAATATGTATATGCAGATATGGGTGCAGGATGGATTTCTTGTAGTTGCAGCGATGGTATTTCTATATGTGTTGTTTATGATCAGAGTATTCAGGCTTTGCTATGGTAAAAACAGACTGAAGCTTGAAAAGGGTACAACACCGTTTGGAGTCGTGCTTGCAACTGCTACAGCCGCATCAGGGTTTATGTTTGTAGGTATTGCCAATGACTCTCTTGTAGGTATAACGTCGATTTACTGGTGTATGCTCGGAGTCGGGTATGCTGCCGAGTCGATGTGTCATAAGCAACAGAAGGAGTTGATCGAAAATGCCTGAATGGGAGAAGAACATAAGAAAGGTCGATCCGTATGTGCCGGGGGAGCAGCCCCAGGTGAGCGACGTGATCAAGTTAAATACCAATGAAAATCCATATCCGCCTTCGCCCGCAGTCATCAAGGCGTTGGAGGAGATGAAAATCGAAGAAAGTTACAGGAAATATCCTGATCCTACGGCGAAGTCTTTGAAAAATACTCTGGCCGGGTACTATGGTGTTGACAGGGATAGGATATTTATCGGCAGCGGTTCGGATGATGTGTTGGCGATAGGGTTTTTGACATTTTTTAACTCAGATCAGCCTGTGCTGTTTCCGGATGTGACATACTCCTTTTATCCGGTGTGGGCAAAGGTATACGGTATTCCTTATGAGGAGATCCCTCTGGATGAGGGTTTCGTTATAAATACCGATGATTATGAACGAGGTAACTGTGGAGGAGTGGTTATCGCAAATCCAAATGCTCCTACAGGAGTGGCGATGGATGCCAAAAAGGTTGAGAAGATCATAGCGGCCAATCGTGATGTTATTGTGGTAGTTGATGAAGCGTATGCGGATTATAGCGGTGTCTCCGTTTTGCCGCTCATAGATAAATATGACAACCTGGTTGTGGTCAGGACCTTCTCCAAGTCCAGAGCCATGGCAGGTGCGAGGATAGGCTTTGCCATCGCAGGAAAGAGGCTTATAAAGGCTATGGAGGATGTGGCTCAGTCCATAAACTCCTATCCCATATCGTCAACATCACTGGCTGCAGCTGTGGCATCAGTCGGTGATGATAAGTACTTCAGGGACAGGATCGAGGATGTGATACGGACAAGGGCACGCACGGTGCTTGAGCTCAAGAGAAGGGGGTTCAGCGTGCTGCCGTCCGGTACGAACTTTGTATTTGTGACACATGCTGTCAAGAGTGCAGTGGATATCAGTGATGAGCTGCGACTGAGAAATATCTATGTGAGGCATTTCAGTCTGCCGAGGATCGATAACTATCTGAGGATCACTATCGGTACGGATAATCAAATGAACGATTTGTTTGCTGCTATTGATGAGATAATCTGATATGAATCTATATGATAGTAATTTATTGGACGGGAGCGCTTATGTTCGAGAGTTTATTTCTCTCACACATATGAAGTGTGTTCGAAATAAACTTCGAACGCCGCTCCCTGCGACAGTATAACGGCACAGAATGATTATGAGGTTGTAAAATATGAGTGATAATGAGATAACAAGCAATAACAACGGCACGGCATCCAATAGTAATAATGGGGCGTCTGATAAGAGTGAGTACGAGCGCGTGTGTTATATGTGCCACCGGCCGGAGTCAAAGGTGGACAAGATGATAGTGATCCCGAACAATATTTGTATATGTTCGGACTGCATGCAGAACACACTGGATCAGATCTCGGCGACCGGTTTCCCCGGGATACAGGGACTCTCGCCGCAGGATATCATGAATATCAGCGGCATGGGCATAGTTCCGCCGGATGAGTTTCAGATGAAGCATGCCGTAAAGAAGAAGAAAAAGAAAAAGGAAGATGAGCCGAAGTCGGCAGCACTTGATATCAAGAACCTGCCTGCTCCGCACGTCATCAAGGGCAATCTCGATGAGTATGTGGTCGGACAGGAGCAGGCCAAAAAGGTGCTTGCGGTCGGCGTATACAACCACTACAAGAGAGTGATGGCTGAGCTTCGTGAAGAGGAAGAGTCAGAGGGTGGTGAGCCGCAGAAGGGCGTGAAGCTTGACGGTATCGAGATCGAGAAGTCCAACATGCTTATGCTCGGACCCACGGGAAGTGGCAAGACATATATGGTAAAGACCATGGCAAAGCTTCTCCAGGTTCCTCTTGCGATAGCGGACGCTACGGCGCTTACCGAGGCCGGATACATCGGTGATGATGTGGAGAGCGTGGTATCAAAGCTCCTTGACAAAGCGGGTAACGACGTAGAGCTTGCCGAGCGCGGTATTATTTATATTGATGAGATCGACAAGCTGGCGAAAAAGACGAACACCCACAGCCGTGACATATCGGGTGATGCAGTGCAGCAGGCACTCCTGAAGCTACTCGAGGGATCGGATATCGAGGTTCCTGTCGGTGCCACCAATAAAAACGCCATGGTGCCGATGACCACCGTAAATACCAGTCATATCCTGTTTATATGCGGAGGTGCGTTCCCGGGACTTGAGGATATCATCAAGAAGAGACTCCTGAGTTCGGGCACGATGGGATTCGGTTCCGTATTAAAAGACAAGTATGATGAAGATGACGATATTTTTAGTAAGGTTAAGACAGAAGATATCAGAGAATTCGGATTGATTCCGGAGTTTATCGGACGACTTCCCATAGTTTTCTCTCTGTCAAATCTTGATGAAGACAAGCTGATGCGAGTTCTGACCGAGCCGAGAAACGCGATCGTGAAGCAGTATCAGAAGCTTCTCGAGATGGATGAGGTCAAGCTGAACTTTGAGGAGGATGCTCTCAGAGAAGTGGCAAAGCAGGCTGTGGAGAGAAAGACCGGTGCCAGAGCACTCAGATCCATCATCGAGGAGTTTATGGTGGATATCATGTATGAGATACCGAAGGATGACAGCATCGGCGAGGTGACCATAACCAGAGATTATATCCTGGGCAAGGGAGCACCTCAGATCAGGATGAGGGGTGCGTACTAACATAGCGTAATCTTATTTATATATTTATATAAGGAAAGATTCCATAATAATAAAAAAACATTGACAAAAAACGTGTTAGATAGTATAATCTTGTGTGTTGTTTAAGCATTGGGGTGCAGAATCAAAATGGCAAAAACCCCGGAAACGACGCTCGGGGTATAGCTCAGCTTGGCTAGAGTGCTTGATTTGGGATCAAGAGG
>JAFSTZ010000387.1 GCA_017445525.1 Eubacterium sp. | reverse complement strand
GTGCGATCAGAACTCCCGCAGCATGCTTGGTGGTATGCCTCGGCAGCCCCTCCAGGCGCATGCCAATATCTACAGCCTTCTTTATCTGTTCATCACCTTCGTATATCTCCCTGAAGTCAGGACTCGCCTTCAGACCTTCTGCCAGAGGAAGATTCTGCGGTATAGTCTTGGTCACCTGCTTCGAATACTGCGGAGATATCCCGTAAGCTCGGCAGACGTCACTCACAACAGCCCTCGCCTGCAGCGTTCCGATAGCAACTATCTGAGCGACATGGTCAGGCCCGTATTTTTTACGGACATACTCTATAACCTCTTCACGACCCTCCGGCTCAAAGTCAACATCTATATCCGGCATGGTCACACGCTCAGGATTTAGAAAGCGCTCAAAGATCAGCTGATATTTGATTGGGTCCACGAGATCGGTGATCCACAGACTGTATGCAACCAGAGATCCCGCTGCCGATCCTCTTCCGGGTCCCACCGGGATATCGTGCTCTCTGGCATAGTGGATGAAGTCCCAGACTATCAGGAAATACTCCACAAACCCCATAGTCTCTATGGTCTTAAGCTCCGTCTCCAGCTGGTCGATATATTTTTCATGATCATCGCCAAAACGCTTTTTCAGTCCGTCGTAACAAAGCTCCCTCAAATACTCATCCGCAGTCTTACCGTCCGGAACATCAAAACGGGGAAGCTTGTAGGTGCCAAACTCTATCTCGACATCACACCTCTCAGCTATCTTTACGGTGTTTTCAAGCGCCTCCGGTGCATAGGTAAAAGCCTCGGCCATCTGCTCGGGGCTCTTCAAAAAAAACTGCCTGGGCTCATACCTCATCCTGTCAACATCCGTCACCAACTTGCGCGTCTGCACACAGATGAGCACATCATGAGCCTCGGCATCCTCTTCATATATATAGTGAACATCATTGGTCGCGACAAGATCTATCCCAAGCTCCGCATGCAGACGCATCAGCCCCTGATTGACAGTCCTCTGATCAGGTATGCCGTGCTCCTGCAGTTCCAGAAAAAAGTTCCCGTGACCGAAAATCCTCTCAAACCTCTCTGCTTCCGCCTTTGCCTCATCATAAAGTCCCCTTATCAGATACATGGGGATGATGCCTGCGATACATGCACTGCAGCAGATCAGTCCTTCATGATATCGTTCCAGAAGCTCATAATCCACTCGGGGCTTCGAATAAAAACCCTCGGTATATCCGAGAGTAACGAGCTTCATGAGATTTTTATAACCGGTATTGTTTTCCGCCAGAAGGATGAGATGGTTATACTTGTTGTGCTCTTCACTTTTTTCCTTGTCAAAGCGGGATGTGGGCGCAACGTACACCTCGCATCCGATGACAGGATGGATGCCCTGCTTTTTACATTCCTGATAAAAATGTATAACGCCAAACATGTTGCCATGGTCAGTTATGGCGATATGCTCCATACCGAGCTCTTTCGTTCTGGCTATAAGCTCTCCCACGTGGCAGGCTCCGTCCAGAAGACTGTAGCCGGTATGCACATGCAGGTGCGCAAACCTGAGTTTCTCCATCCGATCCTCCTATCATCATAACTGCATGTCCGGACTGGTTCAAGGACTATCCGTAGCAAAGCGTAACGTATTATCAAACAACAAGGGTCGTCACAGACTGACGACCCCGTCCCTTAGATCTGTTACCATTTTTCAGAAAAATACCGGCTCACTCCGAAGTCAAAAACTCCTCCATCTGAGCCATAGCCTCTCCTTCGTCATCGCCCTCGGTACTCACTTCTATGTTCTCCCCCGGGATCATCGTAAAGTTCAACATACCCATGATGCTTTTGACATTTGCCGTTTTCTCTGCCTGCTTAAACAGGATACGGCTCTGAAATCTGCTGGCTGTCTGCACCAGCATGGGGATCATACGATCCGGCTGCTTTTTTTTCACAAATGTGATGGTTTTAGTAATCATTTTCTTCCTCCATAACGGAGATCGTCCGCTATCTCTCCTATGCGCCTCATCCGGTGATTCACACCAGACTTGCCCACCGGAGGATCAAACATCTCTCCGAGTTCTTTTAAAGATATTTCCGGATTCTCAAGCCTGAGTACCGCTATCTCCCTCAAACTGTCCGAAAGTCCGTCAAGCCCGATCGCACGACTGATCAGCTCGATATCCTCTATCTGCTTCGCCGAAGCGGATATGGTTTTATTTATATTCGCTGTCTCACAGTTTACCTGGCGGTTGATATTCCCGCGCATCTCCTTCAGGATCCTCGTATTCTCGAACTCCATCAGAGCCACATGAGCACCGACAATATTCAGAAAATCCACAACCTTCTGACCTTCCTTGATATACAGCACACTCCGCCCTTTTCTGTGCGTGATCTTCGCTGTAATACCAAAGAAATCAATGATACTCCGTAGCTTGTCAGCCATCTCGTCGTCATCCGCTACCATCTCAAGATGATATGACCCTTCAGGATCTGTCACCGTTCCGGCCGCCAGAAACCAGCCTCTGAGATAAGCTCTCTTGCAGCATTCCCTCTCAAGAGTCTTTGCCGACATCAGATCCTCATAAACCTTTGATCCACCGGTCATTAAACTAACCTGCGTCCCGTGAGCGGTCTTCTCTGCCACCATATCAAGTCCATAGGCTTTCTGCATAAGACTAATACTTTTTTCGGGAATTGTCAAGCCTTCCGAAAAAATAGAAAAAGGAGCCGTATGCCTGCTTCCCTCATATATGCCCCTTAATTCTGCTTTTATACAGTGTTTTCCCTTGCTTATATGCTCGGCCAGCTCTTTTCTCACCCTGGCCGCAAAGCTCATATCACTCATATAAATATACCCGCACAGATCTTCTACCGCTGTAGATCCCCTTGCTTCCTAACTCTGTCTCTGTCGATATCCCTATGATCCTTCTTGCATCCAAACTCACCGTTTTTATAATGCTCATACAGCTTGTTCGTAAGCGTCACCGAACGATGCTTGCCGCCTGTACACCCCACGGCTATCACCAGTCCCGTCTTTCCTTCGATACGATAATTTGGTATCAGAAAGTCTATCATCCCGGTAAGTTTTTTCAAAAATGTTTCGGCCGTCTCACAGTTCATCACATAATCCTCTACACCTTTATCGTTTCCGGTCAGAGGTTTCAGCTCCTCAACATAGTACGGATTCGGTAAAAAACGCACATCAAATACCAGATCGGCATCTGTGGGGATCCCGTATTTATATCCGAAAGAGACAAAAGTCAGATAAAAGTTACTGCTTGTGTTCTCTCCCAGAAACAGGCGATCTATCTCCTGTTTCAGATCCCTGACAAGGAGCGATGATGTATCAAGGATTACATCCGCTGCCTCCCTGATAGGTCTCAAAAGCCTGCCCTCGAGTTCGATAGCATCTCCGACCCTGACACCTGACTCGGCTACATCAACGCCATCTCCGGGCGCTGATCCGGCATCACTCTTACTGCCCGGCATACTCATCCTGAACAAAGGATGTATACGCCTCGTCTCCTTGTATCTCTTTACCAGAACCTGAGTTGACGCCTCGAGAAAGATGATATCGATCGAATATCCCTGTTTCCTGAAAAATCCGATCACCGAAAGCATCTTATCAAGGGCTGTATCATCACTGGTTCCGCTGTTGAATCTCAGTCCTCTTACATCAAGCCCGATAGCAACATCCTCTGCGTAGTCTGGATGCAGATTCCCGGATTTCTCCTCCTCGATGGTCTCCCTGATATCCAAAAGGCTCATAAAATCGGGCACAAGCGGGACCGGCAGGTTGTCTACACAGTAGAACCCGTCGTCTTCCAGAATCTTCATAACAGAGCTCTTGCCCGCTCCGCTTAAACCGCTGACGATAACTAACCTCATAAATATAATACTCCTGATCAGTCTGGTGCCCGGAGCGCTGATGTTCGGTAAGCTGTTCTTCACAGACGTATAAAGTCTGTTCATCACAGCTTCCGAACGCCGCTCCGGTGTGAGTTTTCATAAGTCCCGTATAATTTATGATCACTGTATGACCCGGTCAGCAAAAAGCATCCCGGGCGGCGATTAACAAATATATCCGGGTACCATAAAAGGGGTCCGAACAATCACCGATACCGGATAAAAACATCCCGGGCGGCGATCAAAAAATATCGAGATCCCAGGAAAAATCACCGATCATCTTGACCTCCGGTTCGAGCATAACGCCGGACTTTTCGAGAACCTTACGCTTGACATGCTCGATCAGAGAGTGTATCTCCGATGCGGTTGCGTCTCCCGTATTGATAACAAAGCCGGCATGCTTGTCACTCACTCTGGCGCCGCCGATGTGATAACCCTTCAGACCGGCATCCTCTATGAGCTTTCCGGCAAAAAAACCTTCCGGCCTCTTGAACGTCGAGCCGGCAGAAGCATACTCGAGAGGCTGCTTTTCACGACGTCTCTTGTTATACTCCTGTATCTGTGCTCTTATCTCATCCTGTGATCCTGATCTAAAAGTAAATGTTCCTGAGAGAACTATCCAATTCTTCTCCTGTAGAATACTGTGTCTGTAGGAAAGTTCAAGCTCATCGGCATCCAGCTTTACCAGCTCTCCCTTTTCGTTCATCACAGTCACTTCTACAAGTGTGTCCTTGATCTCACCGTCGTAAGCACCGGCATTCATAACGATAGCTCCCCCGACAGTCCCGGGTATCCCACCGGCAAACTCAAAGCCGGCAAGTCCCATCCTGGCAAGGCGCGAAGCCATATTTGTAAGTGTCATCCCACTCTTTACTACAACTGTATTATTCAAGTGGATAGACATATCGGAAAAGTGTTCACCTATCTCTATGATAACTCCGTGATACTCTCTATCAGAAAAAAGAAGATTGCTCCCCCGGCCTACGACCATATAGGGAAGCTCCCTCTCATCCGCAAAATCTATGGCAGCCCTGACCTCTCCGGTATTCTCGGGAATCAGGTAATATCTGGCAGGTCCTCCGACCTTAAAAGTCGTATGCCTGCTCATCAGCTCCTGCTCTTTTGTTATCATCTTTTTCTCCAAAAATGATACTATTCACGTTGGTCTTATCATATAACCATCTTTACCGCGCCGTATATGCCCGCATCGTTCCCAAGCTCCGCAAGACGGAACTCCTTGTTCTGCAGAGCAAACATCACATAATCGTTATAATACTTTTTAGTTACATCGATGATGATCTCTCCGGCTCTTGATACTCCGCCTCCGATAACAAAGGCCTGCGGATCCATAACCTGAGCAACATTTGCAAGACCGTGACCGAGTGCCCTTCCAAACTCCTCGACAACCTCTTTACAATATGTGTCATCAGCCTTTGCTCCGTCAAAGATATCCTTCGCTGTGATCTCTATACCTGCAAGACAACTGTCCTCAAGCTTTGCTCCGCCCGGATGAAGATGCTTCTTTGCTATGCGGACCACACCGGTCGCCGAGCAATACTGCTCAAGGCAGCCCTTGCCGCCACAGTTGCACCCGTCCTCCTCATCGGGACGTATCTTCATATGGCCTATCTCACCACCGGCTCCCATGGAACCGTTTAATATCTGTCCGTTCAAGATGATCCCACCGCCGACTCCGGTTCCGAGAGTTACCATAACTATTGAATCAAATCCACGACCGCCACCCTTCCACATCTCACCGAGAGCGGCTATATTGGCGTCATTTGCTATCTTGACGTTCTCCAGTCCGGCAAGCTTGATCAACTCATCCTTTGCAGAAAAAACTCCCCATCCGAGATTCGCACACTTCAATACGACTCCGTCATCAGTAACAGGACCCGGAACTCCTATACCGATACCGAGGACTTCGCCTCTATCGGCGGTCTCATTTTTGATAGAATCTACTATGTCAGGGAGTATCTGTTTCCCACCATCCTCTGTTCTGGTAGGTATCTCCCACTTTCTTATAAATTCACCTTCCTGAGAAAACAATCCCATCTTAACGGTTGTCCCGCCTACATCAACTCCTACATAATACTTAGCCATAATAAACCTCCCGGTGGTTTTATATTCTCATCTCACTCTGAAAAATTGCCACCCATATTGTTTGATATTCTTCTGTACAGCTCTGCGGCTGCGTTATATCCCATCTTCTTCTGTCTGAAGTTGACAGCCGCCGACTCACATATGATAGCGCCGTTTCGTCCGGGCCTGATGGGTATATAGTGTATGGGAACTTTATTCCCCAGAAACTCAGTATAATTATCTTCGAGTCCCATACGGTCATACTCTCTGTCCTTATTCCACTCCTCCAGATGAAGTACCAGATCGACGGACATCGTATCCTTTACACTCTCTATACCAAAAAGCGTTTTGGCATCAATGATACCGATACCCCTAAGCTCTATAAAGTGCCTCGTGATATCCGGCGCCTGACCGATCAGTGTTTCATCGCTGACCTTCCTGATCTCTACCACATCATCCGTCACGAGACGATGTCCTCTGTGAATGAGCTCCAGCGCAACCTCGGACTTACCGATACCGCTCTCACCCGTGATCAAAACTCCCTCGCCGAAGATGTCCACCAGCACCCCATGGATACTGATCATGGGTGCCAGTTCCACATGCAGCCATCTCGTGACCTCCGCCGAAAACGACGATGTCGACTCGGCAGTCGAAAGTATCGGAACCCCGAACTTCTCAGAGAGATCTATGAACTCCTGCTGAACCGGTATGTCCCTGCAAAAGACGATACACGGAACCTTGTAAGACATGATCCGTTCCATCATCTCAGCACTCTTCCCGATCCCCTGTTTTTCCATATAGGTATACTCAACCTGGCCGATGATCTGCACTCGGTGATGATCGAAATAATCAAAGAAACCGGCAAGCTGAAGCGCCGGCCTGTTTATATCCGACTGTGTGATCTTTATGTCAGACAGCTTATCCTCGCAGGTAAGCGCCTTACACTCCATATGATCCACAAACTTTTTGATCGAAACTGTATCCATATAGTCTCCCTTCCGGAAGCAAAGCTTCTTTCACTTCTTGACATACAAAGTCATTTTATCACACTTTTGTCAGTCTTGCAAGAGAATATTTCGGAAATTTTCGCAACGCTACATAATATCGGGTAGCACTCCGTCCCCAGCATTATAGATT